>CAJXJU010000202.1 GCA_913055195.1 uncultured Desulfohalobiaceae bacterium
GGATTTCGATATTCGAATTTCGAATTTCTCAACTTTCGGAACTCCGAAAGTTGAGACTCATTATCTTAACTTCGCTCAGTTAGCGTTAATATTCAACCTTTTCCAGACATAATCCTCTGGCCGGGGCCGTGGCCGGAGCCAGAGTCCTATCTTTTTTATGCAGGATGTTTTTTATCTCCTGTAGATGGAACTTTTTTTTGCCAATACATTTTATCAGGCCGGCAATATTTCTGACCATTTGTTTCAAAAAGCCATTGGCCTGGACAGACATGATAAGTTCCTGTGGATAAAAACCAGCCTTAAAATCTATTTTATAAATTGTTCGAACAGTATTTTGTACTGGGGTACCCACATTCATGAAAGATTTAAAATCATGCTCGCCTAAAAGGTAATTACTTGCCTTTTTAATCAAGTCCAGATCAAGATGCCCTACAGGCCAGACATAATCTTTGCGCCACGGCAAGACATATTTTTTTTCAGTCCAGAAAGTATAGGTATAAGTTTTGGATCGAGCACTGTATCGGGCATGAAAATCATCTGAAACAAATTCTACTTTTAAAACACTAATATCTTCTGGCAAAAGAGAATTCAAGGCCTTTTGCCAGGGGATATGCGCTTTGTCATCGGGGACATCAAAGTGCGCCACCTGTCCTAGAGCGTGTACCCCGGCATCAGTGCGGCCAGAGCCATGCACCCGGATAGGTTGCTGGCAGATTCTGGCAATGGCCTCTTCCAGAGCGCCTTGAATTGTGGGGCCATTTTTTTGCACCTGCCAGCCGCAAAAATTGGTTCCGATATAAGCTAAAGTCAGTTTTATTCTTTGCAAGCTCATCTGGTATCATCGGCAAAAGGCGCGTGAAGCTCGGTCAACTTTTCTGATATTTTGGCCGCCTTTTTAGGCTCCACAAATGATAATATTTTGCCAGCCTTACGGCCTTTCATTCCTGAGAGTATCTTGACTGCCAGTTCTTCATCCATGTTTTCAATTACTTTGGCTGCCTGTTCTGGTTTCATACTGGCGTACATATTCACTAAGTGTCTGATTTTTTTATCTTTTAATACGTCTGCCTCTTCCAGCATTTTTTTGATGCGCGCCTCAACAGCTTGCAGGCTCTTTAATCTGGCATTAAGCTCTTTTTCCAGTTGTTTCAGGCTTTCTTCCTTTTGAGCCAGCTTCTTTTCTTTGGCTTTAAGGCGTTTGATTTCTGCCGGTATGTCAATGGGGTATTGTTGTTTGTTAGTTGGTTTCTTAGCCGCTGTTTTTTTAGATGGGGCAGTTTTTTTCCTGGTTTCTGGTTTTGATGCAGCAATAGCAGGTCTGGTCAGTTGTAGAGTGCTGCTTTGTTGAACCGCATCTGGCTCTGGTTGCATAGCCACCACTAAAAAAAGAGCCAGTTTTATGACTCCAACAATTATTACAAGTTGAAGCAGCCTGGAAGGTTTGATATTCTTGATTTTTGAATGTTTGCCTGCCTTACTGGTTGGTTTGCCTTTGTTTTTTTTAGTGCGTTGAACGCTGGAAACGCAAGACCGAGATTTCATCGAATTCTTTTTGCTCTTTTTGTCTTTGTTCATACTCATATTTCTCCGCCTGTTTTTGTTTAAATTTTTCCAGTAATTTCCGTTCCTTACTTTTATTGATTAATTCCTGACGCAACCTATTTACTTTTTGACCTAAAAGTTGCAGTTGTTGCTCAGCGGCTAAAAGATCATCTTTGAGACCCTTTTCGTATTCTGTCCAGAGCCAGAATTCTGCCTGAGATATGTTTTTGTCTGTCAATATTTTGGTGAGGCATTTTTCAAGCTCGGACTTTATATTGTCAACCAGTTTGGCCTGTTGTTGATACTCAAATTTCGCCTGAGCCAGCTTTTGTTTGGCCTCATCCTCACGCTGAATTCGTAAGTCAAGAATTTTTTGAAGTGAGAATTTAAAAGGCATTGGCCTGGTGTCCTGGTATGAGTGTTGTGTAAATTTTTAATACAAAAATAGTGCCATTATAAAGGAGTATATATGTCTTCTCAGCGTCATATTTATCTGCAAACCATAGCAATTGAGGAAGCGATTCAAAAGGTAAAACATTATCTTAATGTTGGTCAACTGGTGGGAAAAGAAACGGTTTCTACCCATGAGGCCTCTGGCAGGGTTACAGCAACCCCCATCTGGGCGCGGTATTCGTCTCCTACTTTTCACAGCGCAGCCATGGATGGGGTGGCTGTAAAAGCAGAAAAGACCTTTCAGGCCAGGGAAGGTAGCCCTGTGTATTTAAAAAAAGGCCGGGATTATATTGAAGTAAACACAGGCAATCCCCTGCCACAGGGCATGGATGCAGTGATCATGATTGAAAATATAGTCCAGGTTGATGAGGATACCATTGCCATAGAACAGCCTGCTTTTCCCTGGCAGCATGTGCGCCGCATCGGGGAAGATATCGTGGCCACAGAGCTTCTTCTTCCCCAGAATCATGAGCTTTCAGCCTATGATATTGGAGCACTTTTAAGTGCTGGCATCTTTGAGGTAGAGGTGTGGGAAAAGGTAAAAATTCATATTATTCCAACAGGTAATGAAGTCCTGGATTTTAGATTAAAACCAGAGCCAGAGGCCGGTCAGGTTGTGGACAGTAATTCTCAGGTGCTGGCAGTTTTGGCAAGAAAATGGGGTTGCGATGTTGAGACAATCCCGCCGGTGCCAGATGAACCTGTTCAACTGGAAGAAGCAGTAGCCAGGGCTTTGAATTCGTCTGCGCATATTGTGGTCATTGGCGCTGGCTCTTCTGCCGGAAGCAAAGATTTTACGCGTCAGGTAATGGAGCGCTTTGGTCAGGTATTGGTTCACGGTATAAAAGCCATGCCTGGCAAACCATCACTTCTGGGTGAGGCAGGGGGCAAGCTGCTGGTTGGTGCGCCTGGTTATCCTGTCAGCGCTGTTATTTGCTTTGAGCAACTGCTAAAGCCGCTTGTATATTGGCTTGCTCATAAACCTCTGCCAGAGCCGGAAAAAGTTGATGTTGAACTAACCCGGCGAGTGCCTTCTAAACTTGGAGTGCGTGAATTTTTGCGTTTGTCCATTGGACGGGTAGGTGATAAATATGTTGGGACACCGCTGGCCAGGGGAGCTGGCATGATCACTACCCTGACTAAAGCACAGGGCATGACTATTATTGAAGAGCAAAAAGAGGGCCTGGAAGAAGGTGCTGTGGTGCCTGCTATTCTTTTGCGGGATAAAAAGGAATTGGAGCAGGTTCTGGTGATTGTTGGCAGTCATGACAATACACTGGATCTGCTGGCAAATGAACTGATGGGATTGGACCGGCCTATTCGGGTTTCCTCCACCCATGTGGGCAGCATGGGCGGGCTTATGGCCATTAAAAAAGGTTCAGCGCATCTGGCTGGTACGCATTTATTTGATCCAGAAACAGATGACTATAATTTTCCTTTTATTGATAAATATATCCCTGGTCTGAAATTTAAATTGATCAACCTGGCTATCAGACATCAGGGGCTGATTGTACCCAGGGGCAATCCAAAAAACATAAAAGGAATTATTGACCTGACCAGAAAAGATGTCCGGTTTATTAATCGTCAGCGAGGGGCTGGTACGCGTATCTTGCTGGATTATCATTTAAAAAAGGCTGGCATCAGCCCTGAGCAGGTAAATGGTTATGAGAAAGAAGAATTCACGCACATGGCCGTGGCTGTAAACGTGCTGAGCAGGGCCGCTGATTGTGGTCTGGGCATTTTTGCTGCGGCCAGAGCACTGGGGCTGGATTTTGTGCCGCTGGCCAGAGAACGCTATGACCTGCTTATCCCTGACTATGCAGTGGATGATGAAAAGGTGCAGGCTGTGTTGGGCCTCTTGAATAATGATGGTTTTAAAAAGAAGATTCTGACTCTGGGCGGATATGAGGTGGATTTGACCGGACAGGAGATGAAAAGGAAGGATGAAGGATGAAGGATGAAGGATGAAGGGGAAAAGAGAGTAGTGATACGTTTAATTTATTAAAAAATTCGAATTTCGAAATCCGAAATCCGAAACAATATCGAAT
>CAJXJU010000203.1 GCA_913055195.1 uncultured Desulfohalobiaceae bacterium
GAAAGATTTTTGATTCCTGGTTTGATCCTGGCTACCCCTGTAGCCAGAATTATAGCTTTGGCCAGAATTTCTTCCCTTTCAGTCTTAACTTTAAACAGGCCGTCCTCTTGCTGATAAATGCCAAGAACTTTTTCGCAGCGGATTTTGGTCCCAAATTTTTCGGCCTGTTTCTGGCCCAGTTCGATTAACTCCTTGCCTGAAATTGTTTCTGGAAAACCAAAATAATTATCTATCTTATAGTCACCCGCCACTTTGGGAGCGCACCCCAGGATTAACGTATCTAATCCGGCCCGGGAAGTATAAATGGCAGCGGAAAGACCAGCCGGACCTTTGCCAACAATAAGTAGATCAACTATTTCCATACCGGACTCCTTTGCTCTATCAGAAGTTTTGAGTTACGCTTGACTTCTGAAAGCCTGTCAAGCACCTCCATAAGGTGCTTGAATTGATTATTGAAATTAGGTGAGGCTCGAAATTTGAGAGCTTAATGATAATGTTTCCTGAATAATAGTCAATGCCTGAGAAGGCAGAAAACAGGGTCCAGTGGACAGAAACAGGTCTTGACGGGAGGAATATGCTCACTATCAGATGTTCTGCCTGTAAACAGAAACTCTGGAAGTATAAGAAATTAGGGCCTGGAGAAGTTTTGCGTTGCCATAAGACCAGGATAACCAGGGTTTATGCTTATAAATTAGAAGGGGGGAAAATAAAATGTGCCTGCGGACAGGTCATTGGCATAGATAAGGGCAAATATTTTAAAATGATTAGAAAAGCCTTTACTTATTCCGGCACTAAAGACCATAAGCTGTAATTTTTGAGGAGAATAATTAATGATTTTACGCAAGAAAACAAAGGAAGTAAAAATTGGTACTGTGGGTGTTGGCGGTGATAATCCTGTGCGGGTTCAAAGTATGACCAACACAGATACGAGAGATGTGGGTGCCACCCTGAGTCAAATTAACGCCTTAGCCAGAGCTGGATGTGAGATCGTTCGTCTGGCAGTATTAAATGAACAGGCGGCAGATGTCTTGCCGGAAATCAAAGCTAAATCCCCTGTTCCCTTGATTGCGGACATTCATTTTGATCACCGTCTGGCCATTAAGGCCATTGAAGCTGGAATGGATGGGTTGCGTATTAATCCTGGCAATATTGGCGGAGAGGATAAGGTTGATCTGGTGGTCAGAGCAGCTAAAATGCATAATGTTCCTATTCGCATTGGTGTGAATAGCGGATCCATTGAAAAAGAGCTTTTAAAGAAATGGGGCGGGCCAACTTCTGAGGCTATGGTTGAAAGTGCTTTAAAGCATGTTGCAATGCTGGAGAAAAGAGGATTCGACTTAATAAAGATTTCTTTAAAGTCATCTTCTGTTTTAAATACCATCAGGGCATATGAGCTTTTAGCCCGGAAAGTTGATTATCCCTTGCATATTGGTGTAACCGAAGCTGGCACAATGATGCGTGGAACTGTGAAATCTGCAGTTGGTTTAGGTATTTTGCTTTTTAAAGGTATTGGGGATACATTACGGGTCTCTTTAACTGCTGATCCGGTTCAGGAAGTGGGCGTGGCCTGGGAGATTTTGCGTTCTCTGGGACTCAGGTCCAGAGGCCCTGAAATAATCTCCTGTCCCACCTGCGGACGAACCGAGATAGATTTAATTGGCCTTACACAGGCAGTGGAAGATAAGCTAAAAGATATTGAGGAAGTGTTTACTGTGGCTGTTATGGGGTGTGTGGTAAATGGGCCAGGAGAGGCCAGGGAAGCAGATATTGGTCTGGCTGGTGGCCGCGATTGTGGAATTATTTTTGCGAAGGGGAAAATAATACGAAAGGTGCGCGGCCAGGCAAATCTTTTATCCGCGTTTATGCAGGAACTGGATACTTTTTTGCAAAAAAGGATGAGAGATGGTAAGAAGATGTTGGGAAGTTGATGGGAAGTTGAGAAGATAGGAAGTTTAGTAAAAATATCCCTGCAAAATCAGAATTTTTGCAGGGATATTGTTGTCGGTAATCTAACAAATGCCCGGAAAGTGTTAAATGCCCGGAAAGTGTTGAGTTCCAGGTTGTTTTACATAGGTGATAATTTTTCTTCAATCAATTTTTTTGCCCGGATGGCCAGTTCTCCAACTTCGGGTTTTGAAATTTGATCGTCTGCGCCAACGGATTCTCCTTTATGCCTGGTTTTGTCTGTGATCAGGGAAGAAAATAAAATAACAGGCAATACATTGAGCTCAGGGTCTTCTTTAATTCTTTTTGTCAGATTGAGGCCGTCAACAGACGGCATTTCAATATCAGAGATGACAATGTGAATATAATCGGTGACTTTTTTGTTTTCTTCAGTTGCCTGACTTTTGATCTGAAGAAGATTGTCCCAGGCTTCCTGTCCGTTTCTGGCCCTGATGACCTTGAAATTTGCCTGTTTAAGAACATTGGCCAGCATGTTGCGAATCGTGTCTGAGTCGTCAGCAACCAGAGCTGTATATTGCTGGTCAAGGGTAATATCCAGCCTGTCGGTAAAATTTACAGCCAGTTCAGGATTGAGCTCGGCAATAATTTTTTCCATATCAATGAGAAAAATAATTCTGTCTTCAATTCTTACTACCCCGGTTATGCTGTTTGCTGCAAATTGGGAGATGTAATTTCCTGGTGGTTCAACCTGTTCCCAGCTTAAACGGTGTATTCTGGTTACTCCTGAGACCATAAAGCCATTTGTTACCTTGTTAAATTCAGTAACAATTACCTTGGCATCTGGTTCCTGTATGGTTCCCTTTCCCAGCCAGAGGCTTAAGTCAATGAGAGGTATAATAGTGGAGCGAAGATTAAACGCTCCCAGTACAGCGGGATGAGGAACCGAGGGCATTTCAGTAATTTTTGGTTTTTTTATAATTTCCAGGACCTTGGCGACATTAACCCCATAATAGCCTGTGTATGGGTTGTCCTGCCCGGGCACGTTCTCGTTGATATAGAATTCTACAATTTCCAGCTCATTGGTACCTGATTCCAGTAAAATATTTGTGGTTTGCATTTATTTTCCTCCAGGTAAGGATAATAAAAAGTTATATATGTCCTGGATAATGAAATCTGGTGTTGACGCCCCTGCTGTTAACCCAATTTTTGCATGTTTGGCAAGTTCTAAAGGGTTAAGTTCCTCTTTAGTTTCAATATGCATGCAGGTAATTCCCTGGTCTTGTGCCACTTTGGCCAGTCTTCTGGTGTTACCACTATTTTTTCCTCCTACAACAATCATGAAATCAACCTGACGCGCAATTTGAACTGCTTCTTCCTGTCTGTTTTTGGTGGCATCGCAGATGGTATCCAGAACCTCAAGGTAGGGATCAATTTTCTTTTGCACGAATTGTTTGATTGCATAGAACTGTTTTCTGTCCTGGGTGGTCTGGGCAGCTAGAAAATAATGTTCATTGGAATTAAGATTTAGTTTTTGTAAATTTTCAAGGCTGTCAAAAACATATGTTTTCCCCTGGGCATAGCTAACCAGTCCTCTGACCTCAGGATGGTCAGGTTCTCCATAAAGCAATAAATGTTTCGATAATGAGCTATGTTTCTGAATAAGAAGTTGGGCTTTTTTTACCTTAGGACAGGTGGCATCAATGATTTGTATCTGGCGCTTGCGCAATATATTTTCCGTTTCCAGAGGTATGCCGTGGGCCCGGATAACAACTACATCTTGTGGTTGAGGTTGGTCAATATCTTTGATTATGTTTACGCCTAAAGATGCATATTTTTCCAGCACCTGGGGATTGTGGATAATAGGGCCCAAGGTATAAATGTTTTGTCCTCGATGTTTTTCCAGAGCCTGGTCTAGTTTGCGCAGAGCCAGGCTAACTCCCATACAAAATCCAGCGGTTTGTGCGAGAATAATTTTTTTAGTCATATTTTATTCCTTGTACTCTGGATAAAATTTCTTCTAAATGGCTCCATGAGGAGCATCTGGTTAGTTCATTACGCAAAAACTTCGCCCCTGGCAAATCCCGGATCATTTTTGGAACCAGAGTCCTCATTTTTAAGAGAGCTCTCCGCG
>CAJXJU010000204.1 GCA_913055195.1 uncultured Desulfohalobiaceae bacterium
TGTCCCTGGAGTGCGGTTGAAATTGATGGTTTCCCGCTACTGGCGGATGCACCCCTAAAATCCTCTTGCCCAAATCCGAAGATAATGATAGCGGGCTGAAGCAATGTTAGACATTAGCATTATTATTAAAGAACTGGCTATCTTTTCTGTCCCTTTGCTTCTGGGAATTACCTGTCATGAGGTGGGTCACGGATATGTGGCCTATCTGTTGGGTGACCCTACAGCCAAAAACGCAGGCAGGCTCACACTTAATCCCTTAAAACATCTGGACCCTGTTGGCACGCTGGTCCTCATCCTGACCAGACGAATTGGCTGGGCAAAGCCAGTGCCTATAAATCCCGGTTATTTCAAAAATACCCGTCAGGGTATTCTTTTAGTCTCACTTGCCGGGCCGGTGGCTAACTTTGTTCTGGCCATATTATTTTTTCTTTTATTCAAACTGGTTAACCTTCTGTCCCCCCTTTTTTCTGCACAGGTTCAACAATTTTTCTTTACCCCGTTGAGCCTTATTTTTGTTGCAGGTACTATGGTAAACATTATTCTGGCTATTTTTAACCTTATTCCTATTCCTCCACTGGATGGAAGTAAAATCCTTGCTTCTTTTTTACCCATATCTCTTGCAACCAGATATATGCGTATAGAAAAATTTGGTTTTCTTATCTTAATTTTCCTGGTGTTTACAGGAGCCTTAAGTAAATTTTTAAATGTAGTAGTCACCTTTAGCTACAATCTACTATTTTGATAAGGGAAATGTCTATGGAAAAAAAAGTAATAGTTTCAGGAATGCGCCCCACAGGTCATTTGCACCTTGGCCACTATTTTGGCGTCATCAAAAATTGGCTGGAATTACAGGAAGAATTTAAATGTTTCTTTTTCGTGGCAGACTGGCATGCCCTGACCAGTGAATATGCCAATCCTCAAAAAATCAAAGGATTTGTGCCGGAATTAATTAAAGATTGGTTTGCTTCCGGGCTTGATCCGGATAAATGTACCATTTTTCTGCAATCCAGGATCAAAGAACATGCTGAACTGCACCTGATCCTCTCCATGATCACCCCTCTGGGCTGGCTGGAGAGAAACCCTACTTATAAAGAAGTAAAGCAGGAATTGATCAGCAAAGACCTGAACACCTATGGATTTCTGGGGTATCCAGTTCTTATGGCGGCAGATATTCTCATGTATAGGCCCCATTTTGTCCCTGTGGGGCAAGATCAGCTCCCACATCTGGAATTAACAAGAGAAATCGCCCGTAGATTCAACTATCTCTATGGTGACTTTTTCCCTGAACCCCAGGCCAAATTGACCGAAGCTGCCAAACTGCCAGGGCTGGACGGACGCAAAATGAGCAAGAGCTATGGAAATTCTATTTATTTAAGTGAAGATATGGATTCCATCACTAAAAAAGTCATGTCCATGCTCACAGACACTAACCGCAAGCGTAAAAAAGACCCTGGCGATCCTGATGTATGCAATCTCTATCCTTATCACCGGTTAATGACTCCGGAAGATATTCGTGCGGAAATCAAGGAAAATTGTACCAGAGCTTTGTGGGGTTGTGTTGACTGCAAAAAGGTGCTTTTAAAATATCTGCAAAAATTTCTGGAACCCATTCAAAAACGCAGGCAGGAACTTGATAAAAATCCAGAAATGGTTACTGAAATTTTAAACAAGGGCAATAGTCAGGCCAAATTGGTCGCCCAGGAAAATATAAGCCTTATTCGAGAGAAATTAAACCTCAATTATTAATCTGCTTATCCTTATCGACACCAGGAAACTCGCGCTGGCTTATTCCATCCTGACCAAAAAACCTGTATTTCCCCATGGGTTGCTGTATTTAACACGCGGCAACCCATTTTTTTTAAATAGTTGACCACTTTTCTATGCGGCAGGTGAAACCTGTTCAAAAAACCAGCAGAGACCAGGGCAATTTCAGGTTTGACCCGCCTGTAAAATTCCTCAGAAAAGCTGGTCCGGCTGCCATGATGGGGTAAAATCAGCACGTCCGACTGTAGCGCGTCATTATACCCTAAAAGATGTTTAATGCCTTCCCGTTCAATATCTCCTGCAATCAAGGCCAGATTCCTATTTTTCCACTTTAATATCATAACCAGTGAACGGTTATTATTTTTAGTGCTAACAAAATTTCTGCCCGGATGCAAAATAACTATTTTTACTCCCTGTCCCATATCCCAGACATCACCACGGCCTGTCACCCTGACCTTTTCCCCTCCAAGAGATAGCGCCCTTGTCAAAAGCTGTTTATCTTTGCCCCCGGGCCATACGCCATTAAAAATAAAATCTTCCACCTTTAAATAACTAAGCGGATAATAAAGACCGCGCAAGTGATCTATGTCCGAATGGGTCAGAAATACCCTGTCAAGCCGCGGCCATGCTTTCCAGGTTATGGCAGGGGTAACAATATATTTTCCCAGGTCAAATCTGAGACTCCATGAGCCGCCTCCATCAATTAAAATACGCTTTTTACCTGGCAGTTCACATAGTATGCTTTGCCCCTGGCCAACATCCAGCAACCTTAACTTTATCCCATTAAAATTATTAAAAGTCATAGAGAAAAAATTAATAAAAACAATTAAAATCACTCCCAGGAAAAGATTTATCTTACGTTGCCAGAGCCTGGAGCGGTAAATAAAAGCCAGGAAGACAAACCAGAAGGCAAGCATTTGTTCCCATCCAGGTCGGGGAGTAACAATGGGGTGCAGTAAATCGCGAGCATGAAGAAAATCCAGAACAACAATCAATTCCTTTAAAACAAGGCCCATGACATAAAAAAAATATTGGGCTGAATTTTCCAGCAAAGGAACAAATAAAAACAAAACGCCAACAAACCCCAGAGGCAAAGCCAGGAAGCCCAAAACAGGCAACCAGAATAGATTCAAATAAATATGTGGGCTAATGTAACCAAAGGCCCACGCTTGCAGAGGAAGCAGGCCAAGGTTGGCCGCCATTGTCATGGCGGTTAACACAATAAAATATTTCCCCAGCTTACCCAGATACACCCGGCCCAGGCCCCTGGATCCAGGAGCCTGTTTCAACCGGCCAGACAAAAAAAACCTGGTAAACAAACGGGTTAAGTAAGGATATGTCAGACCAATGGACAGGACAGCTAGAAAAGAAAGCTGCAAGCTCAGATCAAATATGGATAAGGGATTGACAAGGACGATGAGCAATAAGGCGTAAAAAAGACCATCAATAAAAATGCGATTTCTATTTTTTAAATATAAGATGGCCCAGGAAAAAAACATTATGGCAGCCCGCACAAGCGAGACCGGGGCCTGACCCAGCCAGAGATATATAAAAATCAGTGGGATAGCTAAAATTATAGCCAGTTTAGGTCTGGGAAGATAAAGATATACATGAGGGCATACCAGCCCGATTAAATAACTCAGACAAAAGCCTAAAACAATAATCAATCCCAGGTGAAGCCCGGAAAGAGCAAGAGTATGGCCCAGAGAACTCAAACGAACCTGATCAACAAATTCACTACTTAAAAAATACTTTTCATTCATAAGCAGTGCCAGTGCAAGCCCTTTAATGCCAGGCTCATCTGGAAAATAGCGATCAAAAATATGGGAAATTTTCTGGCGCAGGATATTTCTCAGTGTTGGTGGAGATGGTGTTAAAGTTAAAGATGAACTGGTTGAATTCTTATCAAAATAATACCCACGAAAATAAACCTTTTGCCTGTGCCAGTAAAACTCGCTGTTCCAGCAACCCTCATTAACTAAGCCATGCACCGGCTTAATTCTCAATCTGCCACTTATTTCCTGGCCAGGCAAAGGCCATGTGTGGGGATTTTCCCAGATAAGAAGCAAACGCCCGGGCAAGGAGGTGCATCCGCTGGTAGCGGAGTAACCGTCAGCTGCCAGAGTTGATTTACTGTTAATCTGAACATCTTCAATAAACAGTCTTAATTTGTGGTCAGGAAGAGAGGTTATTTTTGCTATTTTACCTGCAAAATAAATTTTCTGGCCGCGTAAAATAGAGGCAGGAACTTTTAGCGGGGGAC
>CAJXJU010000205.1 GCA_913055195.1 uncultured Desulfohalobiaceae bacterium
TGAAGCTATAAAAATAGTAATGAGTGGATTAGAAAGTTAACTTTAAAATATCCAAAATGTTTTTTTTGACAAAATTATTCTCGCCTAATATAACCAATACACCAATAACCACTAACTAATAAACCAAGAGACGGATATGCTTACCAAAAATAAAATTTTAGCTGAAATTTTAGATAAAAATTTAGAAGAGCTTGCACAAGCTGAACAATTATCCGGGGAGACAATTAAGCAGAGCGTAGAAAAAGGGTCTATGGTTGTTCTGGCAAATCCTCACCATGGCAATGTGTTGCCAACCCTCATTGGTCAGCCAGCCCGTATCAAAGTAAACGCCAATATCGGCACTTCACCTTTTATAAATGATCTTAATCTGGAACTTAAAAAAGTGCAGGTGGCAAAATGTGCTGGAGCACATACAATTATGGATTTATCCACAGCCGGCGATCTGGATGAGATTCGCGGGCTGATCATTGAACATTCTCCTTTGCCTGTGGGCACGGTGCCCATTTATTCTGTGGCTCAAAAGTATATTGGCCAGGGCCAGGATCCCAGCAAGATGTCTGTACAGGAGATTTTTGAAGAGATTCACAAACAGGCTGAACAGGGCGTGGATTTTATGACTGTTCATTGCGGCGTGACCAGAAGGGCGGCCAGCCTGGTAGAAAAGGGACAACGTGTCATGGGCATTGTTTCCAGAGGCGGATCAATTCTGGCTAAATGGATGCAAGTAAACGAGAAAGAAAACCCCCTTTATGAATATTATGATGATCTTTTAAAGCTGGCTAAAGAATTTAATCTGACTTTGAGTCTGGGTGATGGTATGCGTCCTGGCGCTGGCATTGATGCTGGCGATGCGCCCCAGTGGGAAGAGGTGGTTATTTTGTCTGAGCTTACTTTAAGGGCGTGGGAACAAGGGGTACAGGTTATGATTGAGGGGCCTGGGCATGTTCCCTTGCATCTTGTAGAAAGCCAGATTCGAGGCATAAAACAACTTTGTCACAATGCTCCCCTGTATGTGCTTGGGCCTCTTACCACAGATATTGCTCCTGGTTATGATCACATTGCCGGAGCCATTGGCGGCGCTCTGGCTGCTATCAATGGGGCAGACTTTTTATGTTACCTGACACCGGCTGAACATTTAACTTTGCCTGACTTAAATGACGTTTATCAGGGGGTGATTGCATCACTTATTGCAGCTCACAGTGCAGAGGTTGCCATGGGCCGCAAAGATGCAGTTGAGCGTAATAATGAAATTTCCAGAGCCAGAAAAGAACTTGACTGGGAGCGTATAACTTCTCTGGCGCTTGATCCCGGGGCAGTGAAGAGAAGACGTGAGGATTTCGCTGGTAAAGAAGAATGTGCTATGTGTGGTGAATTCTGCGCGGTGAAGATGCTGAGGTGATTTAAGATTCGCCTGCAAAAAATTACTTTTTGCAGGCTTTGTTCAATGTTCAACGTTCAAAGTTCACAGCTTCATGTTTTCTGTTTGTGTCTGTAGAAAATAACCTGGACTGGTTCTCTGGTGATTAGACCTTCTCCCACCATGTGGTCAATAGTTTGTAAAAAGGCATTGATTTTATCGGGGGTATCCACAATTTCAATAACCAGAGGCATATCCTCGGAGATGCGCAGGATTTTGGAGCTGTGGATACGGCTGTTTGCTCCATAGCCCAGGACCCCACGCAATACTGTAGCCCCTGCCAGTTCCATTTCTCTGGCTTTAAGCACAATTTGTTCGTATAATGGCTTATTTTCAAATTTATCATTTTCTCCTATAAAAATGCGAATACGCTGGGCTTGTTCTGGTAACTGCATTTTGTTGCCTCCTGTTTTATTTTTTATATTAAAGCAAAACCTTAGAATGTGCAAGGAAACAAATGGCCTTAGAAATAGAACTCAAGTTTCCTGTGGAGGATTTTGATCCCTTTGTTTCGGTTTTGAGGAATAAAGGGAAAAAACTTTCGCCCTGGTATTTTGAGCAAAATATAGTACTTGATACGCAGGACCAGATTTTGAAGAAAAAGGATATTCTTTTGCGCCTGCGAAAGGGGTTAAATCATGATCTCCTTACCCTGAAGTTACCTGCAGTTGATCCTGAAGGGTTGGCCAAGAAAAGAGAGGAACTGGAAACCAGGGTGGAGGATGTCAGTGTTTTAAAGGATATTTTTGGCGCTTTAGGTTTTTTTCCTTTTTTAAGATACGAGAAATTCAGGCAGAAATGGAAGCTGGAAGGTGGTAAAGTTTGTCTGGATATTTTACCTTTTGGGCAGTTTATAGAAATAGAAGGAGAGAGTTTTGAGCAGATGCTTGAAATCCTGCACTTAAGGCCTGAGGATGGCACAAAAAAGACCTATTATGAATTGTTTCAAGATTTTTTAAAAAGCCATAATTTACCACCAGAAGAAAGTTTTGTTTTTTCTGATAAGGAAAAGAAGGCCATTGCCGCAAGGCTTAATGTTAAAATTTAATCTGAGGAGAAAGGTATGTTTACAGATACACAACTTAACAAATATGCTGAAGTGTTAATCTGGGGGATGAAAAAGGCCAGAGTAAAAGAGTTTAGCAAAGGCGATATTGTTTTGCTACGTACTGATAAATCAGCTTTGCCTCTGGCAGACAGGGTGTTTCAAAAGCTGCTGGAGTCTGGATTGAATCCTGTGCTGCGCATTAATTTACCTGAACCTCTGGAAAAGACATTTTTTACTTTTGCATCTGATGAGCAAATATCTTTTAAGGTGCCAGGTGATAAAGAACTATACAGTCATCTAAATGGCCTGATCTCCCTGCTTGGCCCTGAATCCCTGACACACCTGAAAGGTATTGATCCGACCCGTATTGGTAAACTGGCTGTTGCAAAGAAGTATTTGCGTGATATTTTAGAGCAAAGGGAGAATCTGGGTGATTTTGGCTGGACATTGTGTCTTTATCCCACTCAGGCACTGGCTAATGCTGCTGGTTTGACTCTGGAAGAATATGCTGAACAGGTCATAAAGGCAGTGTATCTTGACTATAATGATCCATGTAAGGAATGGGAAAGGGTGTATAATCTGGCGCAGAAAGTAAAAAACTGGTTGAATGGTCTGGAAGTAGAATATTTTCATGTCCTGTCTGAGAATACAGATCTGAAAGTTTATCCAGGAGAGATGAGGCAATGGCTGGGTGTTTCCGGGCATAATATTCCCAGTTTTGAAATCTTTCTATCGCCGGATTACCGTTATACAGAAGGTGTTTATTTTGCAGATCAGCCATCCTATCGCAGTGGCAATGTGGTGCGCGGAGTACGTCTGGAGTTCAAAGATGGTCAGGTAATTGATGTAAAAGCAGAGGAAGGTGAAGAGTTTGTGCGCAAGCAACTGGAAATGGATCCAGGCGCAAATCGTCTGGGTGAGTTTTCACTGACTGACAACCGCTTTTCCCGGATCAGCAAATTTATGGCCCATACCCTTTATGATGAGAATTATGGAGGCGAATCTGGTAATTGTCATATTGCTGTTGGAGCATCTTATGGTGATACTTATGCTGGTGATCCTGGTGAATTGACTTCTGAAAAGAAAGAAGAACTTGGGTTTAATGATTCTGCTCTCCACTGGGATCTGGTGAATACTGAGGCCAAGATTGTTTATGCCTATCTCAAAAACAAGGAGAAGGTAACCATTTACGAGAACGGAAAGTTTCTTGTGGATAGTGTCTCCCGTTAACCCCTTTGTACTTTCACCAGTTTGCCATCACTAACAATGGCAAGTTTCAAAATATCATTATACCCTTCTGCCTGAAGCTCTTTTGCGTAAGCTCTGTCTTCTATTTGTTTCAGGGCTTCCTGAATGGACTTATCAAAATCTTTATGTCTGGTTTTGTTGACACTTTTGAGTTCCATGATAATGGCCTGTTTGTTTTTATCTTCTGGTTTGACCATGACGTCATATCTGCCATATCCGCTTTCACGGTTTGTTTTGACACTGTATTCACTGCCCAGGCCAACTAACATGCCAGCAATAAAGCCCAGATAAACTGCTTCTGGTTC
>CAJXJU010000206.1 GCA_913055195.1 uncultured Desulfohalobiaceae bacterium
ATCAATATCTCATCCCTGAGTTTATGGGTTATCTTTTGCTGCAATTTTTTCAATATCCGCATATCCTCTACAAAATATTCGTCTCTTACTTCCACTTTAACCCGCATTTGATCCAGATAGCCTTCCTTTATCAACTCAATAAGATAATTTTGCCCCACCTCAGGCATAGACATAAGCACCTTTTCCACCTGCATGGGATATATATTCACACCTTTAAGAATAATCATATCATCGGACCGGCCCAGAATACGGTCTATACGTCTGTGCTCACGGCCGCATGGACATTTGCCAGGAATAAATCTGGTCAAATCCTTGGTCCGATAGCGAATTATTGGCATGCCTTCGCGGGTTAAGGTGGTCAACACCAATTCCCCAACCTCACCTTCAGGTACAGGCTCCAGAGTCTCAGGATCAACAATTTCCGGCAAATAGGCATCTTCCCAGATGTGCATGCCTTCCTGGCATTCACATTCAAAGGCCACGCCCGGACCGTTCATCTCAGACAACCCATAAGAATTATAAGCTTTAACCCCATAAATATCTTCTATGCGCGATCTTACCTCTTCTGTGTGGGGTTCAGCACCAATAAGCAAAATGCGCAAATAAAGACTTCCGGGATCAATGGACATTTCATCAAAAACCGTGCTCAAATGCAGGGCATAAGAAGGGATAATGTGTGCAACCGTGACCTTGAAATCTTTGAGCAGCTTGATCTGACGCTTGCTGTTTCCTGCACCTGCTGGAATAGTCAAACATCCAAGCCGCTCTGCCCCGTAATGAATGCCCAGACCTCCAGTAAACAGGCCATACCCGCTTATGTTCTGGAAAACATCATGCTCTCTCACTCCTACCATATACATACATCTGGCCACCAAATCCGCCCAAATATTCAAATCATTCTGAGTATGAACTATAACAGTAGGTGCGCCTGTTGTGCCAGATGATGCATGTAGCCTTACCAATTTATCCACAGGCACGGTCAAAAGTCCATAAGGATATTGAGAGCGCAGGTCTTCCTTGGTGGTAAAAGGTAATTTTTGCACATCCTCAGCTGAATTTATATCCCCTACTTTCACTCCCGCATAAGCCAGCTTATTGCGATAAAAAGGTGATTTTGTGCACTGAAACACCGTATTCTTGAGCCTTACCCCTTGCAATCTATCCAGTTCCTGGCGGGTAAGGGTTTCTTCTTTGTGCAGATAGTCCATATTACGCTCCACTAGATTATATTAACATCCGCTGCTTCTGAAGGGGCAGGGATGTCAGCTAAGTTTTCAAAAGCAGTAAAGCGATTAAGATAAGCAAGCTCCACAACCCCTACAGGTCCGTTTCTCTGCTTGCCAATAATGATTTCAGCCCGACCCTTTTTGGGATTATCTTCTTTTTTATTATAAACTTCATCCCGATAAAGAAAAATTATTAAATCTGCGTCCTGTTCAATGGCACCTGACTCCCTTAAATCTGAAAGCATGGGTCTTTTGTTTGTCCTCTCTTCTACCTTACGATTAAGCTGGGACAGGGCCACCACAGGTACATTCATCTCTTTAGCCAGTGATTTAAGTGACCTGGAAATTTCTGAGATTTCCTGCTCTCTGGAATCAATACGCCGGCTGGTCCGCATGAGTTGCAAATAATCCACAATAACCATGCCCAGATCCTTTTCTGCTTTCAGCCGCCGGCACCGGGCACGCATCTCCATGGTGGTCAAAGCCGGTGTATCATCAATGTATATAGGGGCACGAGACAGGGCATCAGCAGCCTGATAAAGCCTGCTCCAATCCTCATCATTTAAAAAACCTGTACGCAAATTCTTCAGGTCAACTTTGCCCCAGGAACAGAGCATACGCATCATGAGCTGCTCCATGGACATCTCCAGAGAAAAGATGGCTACTGGCACTTCATGGAGCACGGCTGAACGCATGCCAACATTCAAGGCAAAGGCTGTCTTGCCCATGCTGGGACGGCCAGCAATAATAATCAGGTCAGTGGGCTGAAAACCTGCGGTAATTTCGTCCAGATGATGGTAACCCGTGGGCACTCCTGTGACTAATTCTTTTCTCTCCACCCTCTTTTCAAGGAGCTCAAAGACCTCGCCCACCAGTTCTTTACTGGATCTAAACGCGGGTTTGGTTTTAGACTCAGTAATGGCAAAAATCTGTTGCTCAGACCTGTCCAGAAGCTCTTCTACGTCCTGACCTGGTTCAAGGCTGTGAGAAATAATGTTGGAGGCAGTTTCAATAAGTTTTCTGCGAATGGACTTTTCTTTGACTATCCTGGCGTAATAAGTGGCATTAGAACTGGCAGCAACAGAATCAGTCAAAGAGGCCAGATATACAGGACCACCTACTGCCTCAAGCTGACCTTTTTTTTCCAGGTCTTCAGCTACAGTAACCAGATCAATGGGAATATTCTGACGATAAAGATCTAAAAAAGACTGATAAATTATCCTGTGGGCAGGAGAGTAAAAATCATCTTCATCCAGGACGTCAACAATGGAGTGCAGGACAGAATTGGACAAAAAAACCCCCCCTAAAACAGCCTGCTCAGCTTCCAGATTTTGGGGGGGGACTTTGCGCAAAAATTCAGCGGAAAGCCCCTGCTGGGCTTCCGCTGTTTTGAATCCCTGGTGCTGGATACTATTCCTCGGCCTCTTCCTGGGCCTCTTCTCTTCCATATTTAACTACTTTTACCTTAACCTGTGCCATGACATCTGGATGCAACCTGATCTCTACATTATACTCACCTAAGGAGCGAATAGGCTCATCCAGCCTGATTTTGCGTCTGTCAACCTCCATGCCCATTTCAGCCAGCGCCTGAGCAATATTGCTTGATGTTACTGAGCCATAAAGCTTATCATTTTCACCAACGCGAACAGGAATAATCACCTCGGCTGCACTTAACTTATCAGCCAGTTCCTGTGCAGCAAAGCGAATTGCATCCATCTTTTGCTGGAGCTTTTTGCGCTCCAGTTCAAAGGCATTTAAATTGGCCCTGGTAGCCGGCATGGCCAGGCCCTGAGGAACAAGATAGTTCCGGGCATAACCAGGCCTGACTTCAACCACATCCCCTAAGTGCCCAAGATTATCTATATCAGCCCTAAGTATTACACGCATAACTCACACTCCCTAAATTGTCTTCTTTTTCACTTCAGTGCTGTGGGTAGCAGTATAATAAAGCAAAGCCATTTGCCTTGCCCGCTTAATCTCTCTGGTCAGGGCACGCTGGTGTTTAGCGCAGGTGCCAGTAATTCTGCGGGCAATAATCTTGCCCCGATCAGTAATAAAATCTTTCAATACATTCACATTCTTATAATCAATCACCAGATCTTTATTAGCACAAAAACGACAGAATTTTTTTCTTGGGGTGAATCTTCTAAAAGCCATTTACTTTTCCTCCTCCTGCTCAAATTTGTCCGCCAATTTCACAGTCAAAAACTTAAAAATACCATCCGTGATTCTGATGTTACGCTCCAACTCACCAACAAATTCAGGTGGCAGGGCATATTCCAGACGGACATAATAGCCTCTGGTCTGCTTACGCACTGGATAAGCTAACTCTTTCATTCCCCACTCATCAACGATAAGAACCTGTCCCTGGTCCCTATCAATTATTGCCGACAGATTATCTAAAATTGCCTGCCGACCATCAGCCCCGAGTTCTGGACTGAGCAAGAGAAGTGTCTCGTACTTCTTTAGCATAATACCTCCTTATGGTCTTTTGGCCCTTGCTTTAAAGGGCAAGGAAACAGGAGTTCATATTTGCAAACTAACATCATGTCAAGCCAAGTGGAAACATTAAACATGGCTATCGCACCTAAATTTCGTTGATATATGATTCGCCTGCAAAAAGTCCCTTTTTGCAGGCGAATCATAAATTCTGCTGTTATTTTCTTTACAAGATAGTCAAAAGTATCATTCCTGATATCTCCGTTGTCCCTGAGCCTTAAAAGATATTTTACTCAACTTTCGGAGTTCCGAAAGTTGAGAAATTCGAAATTCGAATATCGAAAT
>CAJXJU010000207.1 GCA_913055195.1 uncultured Desulfohalobiaceae bacterium
ACGCTCTTCCGATCTCGACAAGTCCATTTTTATGAGTCGCCAGCAAAAAGTCCCTTTTTGCAGGCTCCGTTCAATGTTCAACGTTCAATGTTCAATGTTTTCTATGAACTACAGGAGTCGCCGGCAAAAAGAGACTTTTTGCAGGCGACTCCTTCATCCTTCATCCTTCTGCCTTCATCCTTCCAGCTATCCTTCCAGCTAGTGTGCTCCGCCTCTATCTTTAAAAATAACGCCCATAAATAAACCAGCAAAAACAGCTATTACAACCGCCATGATTCCATAAAGCAGGCTATGTTCAAACGCCATCTTATGCAAAAATTGCGGAAAACCGACCTCCTCCAGTTTAAAATGCTCCTTTTCTATAGACTGAATATGATCTCCTTTTACTTTAATAATCCGCAATTCATGCGTACCCAGCGGCATTCTGGAAGGAATGTTGATTGTAGCCATAAATTTCTTTTTACCATCCTGCAATGGCTTATAGGAAACGCCATTTTTCACTAATTGATAAAGGTCGTCCTGAGATTTTAACTTTAAAAAATTCTCAAATAATAATTTCCTGTCCCTGGAAACAGGCAAAATTTCAATCTTAGAGTACAAATCATCAAAACCCAGGCCCAGGGACTTCCAGGATTGATTGTTTTCATCCGCCCACTTGCTTATCTTTTCAGGCAGATAAGTAAAATAAACAGAGGGGGCATCTTTAAAAGTCACATGCCCAATGGTCATCCACAAAAAACCACCGACTTTGCCTTTTTGTTTAAAGTGAGCAATTTCGCCACTCCCAACAACCTGGACAACAACATCCTGATCCTCATCAACTTCTCCTGAAACATACAATTTGGCGCCATTATATGTTGTGCCAACCTTAATTACTTCAGGACTAAAATGAAAAGCAAAGGCTGAAGGTTGACCTAAAACTAATATTGCAAACATCAACAAAACATATTTTGTAATCTTTATATTTTTCATAATTAATGACCTCCTGCATATGCCAGAAGTATTGATGGTGGCAATAACAAACTAAACAACATCTTTACCATGACCAACAATACAAGAGAAGCCAGAATAATTTTCAATTGGTCACCCTTTAATCTTTTACTAATTCTTGTACCAAATTGTGCGCCAACAGTAGAACCAAGTAATAAAAACAATGCCAGAACAAAATCAACAGTATGATTTGTATAAGATTGCATAATTGTAACATTAATGCATGTAAATAAAATCTGAAATAAACTTGTACCGACAACAACATGCATCGGCATCCTGAGCAGATAAACCATGACAGGAACCATGATAAAACCACCTCCAACTCCCATTATGGCCGCCAGAATGCCAACAAATGTTCCTAAAATGAGCGGCATTAACATTGACATTGTTACGCCTGATTTTTCAAAAGTAGTCTGGAAAGGGAGCATTTTCATAAGCTTTATATAAACAGATTCTTTTGGAGCGCTTTCCAGAGACTTCTCAGAAGTCTTAACTTTACTTTTGCGTAAATTTTGCAAACTTTCAATAAACATATACGTTCCAACAAAACCGAGCATAATGACATAAGTAATATTGATCAAAAAATCAGCATTACCGAGAGCTCTGAGCACTTTAATAACCTGAACGCCTATAGCACCCCCCAGAACACCGCCAATGAGCAGCAATATCCCCATTTTAATATCAACATTACCCAGACGGAAATGCGCCAATGTGCCTGAAGTTGAAGCGCCAACAATCTGGTTGGAATCCGATGCTGCGGCCACAGTTGGAGGAATACCAAACATAATGAGCAAAGGGGTCATCAAAAACCCTCCTCCAACACCAAAAATACCAGAAAGCAACCCTACCAGGCCGCCCAGGCCTAAAATAACCAGAACATTTACACTGTTTCCAGCAATTGGCAAATACATATGAAGCATTCCTTTTTCCTCCCTTTCAACAATGATGCTTTACAATCTCAATTTTACATTCATTTGTTTCCCTCAACTGTTTAACCAACATCAAGATATCACCAGCATATTTGCCGCCTTTTCTTTCAGGCAACTCCAGTACAACTATAGTAATATGATGAGCCTTAATATATTCTAAGACTTCAGTATAAAATTCTCCATTCACCTTATAATATACACTTCTTACCCCTCCTTTTTTTGCATCCATTACCAGAGATTTAACAATGTCGGCTCTATCGCCGACATTGTTATCCGGCAAAGTATGCGTTGTCTGTTTCCTGTCCAAAAATTCCAACAAAAAAAGCTGGGCATTGATCCTTCTGGCAAGCTGCATCCCATGGACAGTCACCCATATATCATCCTGTTCCGGCCAGATAGGAACTAAAATCCTTTCCATAATAACCATAAAAGCATATAACATGCCATCTTCATAATTCATTGAAAATATTAACAATAATTCCTATCATTATCCTGCGCTAACCTATCCAGAACACACTTTTTTTTCATTTTGAAACACGTCACTGTCTGAAAAAATGGGAACTAAGAGGTGAAATTTGTTCTCAGGCTTGCCAGAGACTGGCTATTGCTCATTTTTCCTCCGACCCCCTTCTTCTTTTTCATTTTGAAACATAAACAAAGAAAAAATTTTTCAAAAAATTCTTCTATCCCTTTAAAAATTCAACTTGACCGTATAAATTGATAGGCTTAAACATGGGGTCATGAACAAATTTAATATCATAAAAGACAGAGAAAAAAAACTTCATTGTCCCATGTACGGCCGCTATCCTCTGGCTGTAAAAAAAGCCAGAGGATATAAATTGTATGATTTTGATGGTCAGGAGTATATTGATCTGCTGGCTGGCATCTCTGTGTGCAACTTAGGTCACAGTCACCCTGAAATTGTGCAGGTGATAAAAGAACAGGCTGAAAAGCTCATCCACGTAAGCAACCTATTTTATCAGGAAGAACAGTTAGGCCTGGCTGAAAAAATATTGGGTACCTCTCATTTTGACCGGGCTTTTTTCTGCAATTCCGGGGCAGAGGCCAATGAAGGGGCTATAAAGTTGGCCCGGCGTTACATGCAAAAAATAAAAAACCAGAACAAATTTGAAATCATAACCCTGACAGGCTCCTTTCATGGCCGTACCCTGGCTACTTTGACAGCCACAGGCCAGGACAAAATAAAAGAAGGATTCTCCCCTTATCCAGAAGGATTTAAAATAGTTGCTTTTAATGACATTAAAGCTTTAAAAAATACCATAACCGATAATACTGCGGCCATTATGCTGGAAGTCATTCAGGGTGAAGGCGGAATTCGACCGCTACCATATGAATACCTTGCGCAGGTTCAAGAAATCTGCCAGGAAAATGATCTCCTTTTTATTATTGATGAAATACAGACTGGCCTGGCCAGAACAGGCAAGTTCTGGGCACATCAACATTACAATTTAAAGCCGGACATTGTTACTTCAGCTAAAGCACTGGGTAATGGCCTGCCCATAGGAGCGCTGCTCACCACGCAAGAAATAAGTGAGGCATTTGGCCCTGGCACTCATGGCACCACTTTTGGGGGCAATGCTCTTATTTGCAAAGTAGCCGAGAAAGTTATTGATATTATCCTGCGAGACAATCTTGCTGAGCAAGCAAGGGTCAAAGGACAATTTTGCCTGGACCTCTTTTCAGAACTCAAAAATGAATTTCCAGATTTAATAGCTGAAATTCGGGGCGCAGGTCTTATGCTGGGCATAGAACTCACCTTCCCCGGCCAGAAAGTTTGGGCCAATCTGCTCAAAAGGGGCTTTATCGTAAACCTGACCCAGGAAAAGGTCCTCCGCCTTCTGCCTCCTTTGATCATCCCCCAAGAAGAACTTGTCGGATTTGCACAAAATTTAAAAGAAATTCTGGCAGAAACTGTTTAGGGCGCATTTAATAATGCGCCCCCTGCTTTTTTAAATTAACTTTTTTGACAAAAAACATCCTTTCTTCAATTCCCTCAACTTCTATAACTCAACTTTCGGAGTTCCGAAAGTTGAGAAATTCGAAATCCGAATATCGAAA
>CAJXJU010000208.1 GCA_913055195.1 uncultured Desulfohalobiaceae bacterium
ACAAGATCAGCTTTTGCTGTTGAAAATAATCTAGATAATTCATTATGTCTTTTAGCATCAACAGGACCGTGACTGGTAACAGCCTCTATAAGTATTAACCAATTCTTATTTTTATCATAAAGCACAACATCTGGCATTTTACCATGAAAATTAACTGTCACTCCAAGCTCATTCAGTAATCTTTCATCAAAATATGCCCATTTATCACCTGTATCCCCAACATACACCAATAAACTGCCAGGCACGAAACGTGAAGCAAAATCATCTATAATAAGCTTAATAAGTTTGCTATGCTCACCAGGGCTAATCGTTATAGTTTGACCTGAAGGAATTTGAACAGGAATTCTATTTCGTTCTCGCTCCCTTGCATACCTTGAGGCTAAAGTTTCTCGTTTATCGAGATATTCTTTCAAAGCATCCAGCCATATAGGCGTATCAAAAGTACGCAGTACATATAAAGTTGTAGGCTCAATCTGATAAACTGCCTTTGGGCTATT
This sequence comes from uncultured Desulfohalobiaceae bacterium, assembly GCA_913055195.1. Lineage (GTDB taxonomy): Bacteria > Desulfobacterota > Desulfovibrionia > Desulfovibrionales > Desulfonatronovibrionaceae > Desulfovulcanus. Next base: position 498 of record CAJXJU010000208.1, read on the forward strand.
TACCGGACGATCTGGCTTATCTGGATTATAAAGAGCAATGCCAGCATCAACAAATTGATGCATTGTCTGACGACGTATAGTTTCTCTGGTGTTAGGCGCATATTCTTTGCCATAATGCTGTCTCATCCACTCCATCATGGTGTAATCCCGATCAAAGGATTCTCTGCATCAGACCATCTCTTGCCTGGTGCCATATTAAGTAATGCTAACAGACAAAGAGCTGAACGCTCATTTTGTTGAGCGGATGGCATCCCTAATGATTTAAGAATATGAATGGCAGATTGTATATATCTAATTTTCTCATTCATTTTATAAGTCTCATAAGTTGTCTATCAATCTCTGTTGACATTACTTTCTTATTTACAATAGCCCATTTACCTAGTTTAATCAAAATATCTTTAGCAGGAAAGCTTATCGATCTTAAATCAGTAGCATTAACCTGCGTATGTCCACTGAAATTACGAAATAATTTATCAACAAATTCACTATTAAGATACGCTGCCAATCCATAGGCCAATTCACATGGTAATCCTTTTTTATTACAATGAATAATATTTAAATGGTTTTCAAAACCAAGCATTGATGCACCATTAAAATAGTGAGGATCTACTACACTAGCAACAACTCGACGCTTTTCTTCTTTTGATGAAAAACGTCTAACTGCACAATAATACCCATTTGGATAAAGCCATTTTTTTGTATCCTGATTCACTCTAATTGCATTTGGTTTTTTATTATCAAATATAGGCCATTTAACATGACCATTATAAAAGTGACATGGATAAATCAATGGCACTGTATCTGTTTCAGGTACCATACATAAATGTTTCTTTACTCTAAAATCTACTACTGGTCCAGTCGAAACTGTAAGCCCTATATTGTCTAATAAATACCTAAATTGTACAAATTTATCTCTAATATCTTCATCATTAGATATAGGGATATGAATAAACGATTCAGGATCATCAGGAGAAACAATCCTATCAAATGGAACTTTAAACATATTTAAATCATCAAATGTATCATCTGTTGAAGTTGAAACAAGAACATCATCTTGACTCCCATTACATTCTAATAAAATAATAATATTTTCTTGCAAAACATCATCATCTTTAAATGCTTTATTTCGAGAATGAAAAAGATGAATCCGTCGAATTGCTGAACGACGAAGAATATATTGCCGAAATTGCCGATAATATGGGCCATTGCAAAAACTTCTTGGAATAATTGCTACTAACTGTCCTTTTTTCTCAAGAAGTGACAATGCTACTGCGGTAAATGCAGAATATAAATTGACAGTCTCAATTCCTATATAACGCAACTTTAACCGATATTGAGAATTATTTTTAATTTTTTTATATGGAGGATTAAGAATTGCGTATGTGTACTTCCTGAATTTATTTTCTTGAAATAAATTTCCTCGTAACCAATTTACAGCAGTATATATAAAATCAGATCCTATAATCCGTATAGTCAAATCAACATAATTTCTATATCCAATTAATGTATTATACAGATGCTGATGTAGATTATTATCTATCTCAAACGCATCCAATTCTATTGTATTAAAATTTAGTTTTTCAGATATACATCTATCTAAAAACGCAGCAGATAATACACCTATTCCCGCACCCGCATCCAACAATCGAATTTTTTTTTCAGATTTAAAATTAAACAAACTGGCCATAAATGCGGCAATATTTGCAGATGTAAAATATTGGCTTAACTGCTGCTTTCGCTTTAATGGCAATGATTGCGAGACTGATATTCTGATCTTATCTATTGCTGCTAATTGCAAAGGTATCACTCCTCATGACAAACTAAACTTTTTCTCGACGGAAACGAAATCAATGTATCCCACAGGATACCCCTGAAGCCAAAACGATGCAAAACAGCCATTTTTGCCTGTCCTTTTGACGGCGGGAATATCCTGTCTCTTCGTCCCCGAAAAGCCTGTTTTATCTTTTCATTCATTGTCTGAATGTTTACATGCGGTGAAAAGTAAAACACAGGTTTCAACAAGGAAATATTATCTTGAATAATGCCTTCCCTTACTGCTCTTTTATATAGCTCTGTTTCAGGCAAAATACGAATACCAGAAAATGCAAAAACCACACAATACTTCAACTTTTCTATGTTTTTCAGTCCATCCTCTACTGTTGTATCTGTTTCTCCTGGCCCTCCAAAAATAATAAAATGTGCGCAGGGAATTTCCTGCTTCACACACATATTATTAAATTTTACAACTTCCTCAAATACAAAATTCTTATTTAGACCCTTTAATGTCCTGTCTGTCGAAGCATCAGTGCCCAATTCCATAGCATGAAGCCCTGCTCGCTTAAGCAATATAAGGTCTTTTTCTTTCAAGCCTGAAGGCCGGAAAAAAGCACACCAGCGAAGGGGTAATTTTTTTCGAACAAGCTCTTCAGCCAGCAAAAGGAAATGACCTTCATGGTCGTTAAAAACTGAATCCGTAAAGAATACGTGCGTAATCTTATAATCCCTGACCATCCGCTCAAGATCCGAAATCACTGCCTCAGCAGGGCGCGCTCGAATTTTTTTACCTTCTAAAAAAGGATAAGAGCAGTACGCGCAATTATAAGGACATCCTCGTTTGGTCTGCAAATTGGCCAGGCCACTTTCGCTGACATAAAAATTTACATATTCATCTTCCAGACATGGCCTTCCAAATTGTATTCCTGACAGAAAATTATTTTTTCTGATAATCCTGTCAACAGGCAATTTTTTTTCCAGCCTGTCAATCAAATAGCATATTTTCTCCTCCCCTTCGCCCACAACTCCATAATCCGCCCCTACATATTCTAAAATTTCTTCAGGTAATAATGAAAAACCAGGGCCACCAAGAATTATGGGGCCAGAAGTTATTTCTCGAACATGCCTTACCAGATTTTGAACTTCGGTCAGGTACCAATTTTCATCACAGGTCAATGAATCCACATTATCAATATTGCGAATTGATACTCCCACAAAATCAGGGGAAAACTCCTTCAATTTTTTTTCCAGAGAGAAAAATGAGCGGTTAGCCACAAGCCAATCAAATTGATATATTTGATGCCCGGCAGCTTTTAAACTGCCTGCAATAACAGCCATGCCCAGCGGATAAACCGGATACGGTTCAGTACAGATATTTGAAGAAATCAAAAAAATTTTACCCATTTAAAAATTATCAAACTCAACTTTTGGAGTTCCGAAAGTTGAGTTACTTAAATATTTGCTTAAATCCTTTAAGGAATTTTGTAAAAGGCCATATTGGCCTTTTGAGCCATAAGAGCTTCAATTTCTTTTATCTCTTCCTTATCCAGATTCAGTTTCATCAATGCCTGTTTGTGAGTTTTATAAACATCACTTATAACATCTCCCATTGACCAGAAAAATTTATCAAAATCAGGCTCTTTAATATCCTTAAAAGTTAAAAAAATTACTGGATATTTGCCCTGGTGCTTAAATTCTG
>CAJXJU010000209.1 GCA_913055195.1 uncultured Desulfohalobiaceae bacterium
TTTCGATATTCGGATTTCGAATTTCTCAACTTTCGGAACTCCGAAAGTTGAGATAGGCTACCTGTGCCTGGCCAAATGAAAAAAAAATAAATGCCGACTAAAGTTTTTCAGAAATATTCCGATAGAAAAAACAAAAAGGGGGAATCAAGAAAAAGGACAATTAAAGGAGAGGTATTTATGAAAGTGCAGGATATATTGAGCCAGAACCCGGGAAACATTGATCGGGTAAATCCTGGTCAGGAAATAAGAGGTTCTTTTTCTATTCAAAAAAATGAATCCCTGCCACAAAAAACACCAGAGCTATCTCTTAAAAAGAATACTAAGAGTGACCTTGAAAGAATCGAAAAGCTATCACGGTCCATAGAAGATTACATAAACTCCCTGGGAGTAGAGCTCAAATTTCATATTCACAAAGAAACCAACAAGATACAGGTGGATGTAATTGATCCTGTGAAGAACAAAATTATACGCAAGATACCTCCAGATGAACTTCTCAAGCTGGCTGCATCCATTGAAAAAATGGTAGGGGTTTTTATGGAGATCAGTGCATAGCAGATTGGGGCACAAAATATTGTGCCTCTACGCTAAAAAATAAAGGCGCGGCAAGCCGCGCCTTTGCATCAATAATTATCTCTTCATTTGTATAACAGTAGATAACAGATTATCTGTTGTCGTTATGGTCTTGCTGTTGGCCTGAAATCCCTTTTCAATAAGAATCATGTGAACAAATTCTTTTGAAAGATCAACATTTGACTGTTCAAGAGAGTTAGAAGCAATTGTACCTTTACCACCAGTACCTGCCTGTCCTGTCAGCGCAGGCCCGGATTCCCTTGTTTCTGAAAACAAATTTCCGCCCTCCCTGTATAATGCATATTTATTATTAAAATCAGCCAGGGTAATGACATACAGGGGCAAAATTTGTCCGTTTGAATAATGTCCTGTGAGCACACCGTCTCTATCAATTGTTATATTTTCCAAAAAACCAGCTGTATATCCATCCTGTGATTGATAAATTGTGGTTGAACCTGAACTGTATGTTGTTGTGGCATTGGCACTATATTCAGGATCCCCAAAAGTGATTAATGATGGAGGATTAGTAGTTGTATTCAAATCATCTGCAGTGTTTAATCCGCCTCCTAGAGTCCAGGTTGTTGTCTTGTTTCTGACACCAAAGTTGATTTCAATATTTTTTGCAGCGTCCTGACTTGTATAATCGGCATCAGTTGTGCCTAAAAAATTAGGGGTGCACACTGGATAACCAGACTGGGAAAAATCAGCAGGCGCCCATTCAGATAAATTACTTGGATTATCGCCATTTGCCACATTCTGCAAAGTAAAAGCACTTACACTCTGGAGCTGTCCAGCGCTATTAAACGTCAGGGAGCCAATCATTAAAACTCCCTTTTTGGTGCTATTAGCAGCGCCGGTCCAGAAACTGCGATTATCCTCGTCAGGCGACACAGTGACCATATATTCCCACATCTGTTTGCCCCCGGTATCGCCAAGATCATCCTTAACCGGATCAAAATAAACAGTTAAATTATGAGATGTACCGTTTTCGTCATAAACTTTAATTGTACTTTGATAGGCATATTTTGTATCGGCTAAAGGCGTATCCTTGGAGGCATCCCAGTTGTTAAACATGGCAAAATAAGGATCACTTGCATTGGTTGCAGTGTCCTCACTCTGCGAATCAAGATTTACTATCATATCCACATGAGATGTTTCCTGGGGAGGAGATTGAAAATCTTCCAGACGAATATCAGTAATAGCGCCTGTTGTTTTTATTTCATTGCTACTGGCACTGGTACTGGAAGATGATACATAAGATGTATTTTCATTCAACACTTCCCATCCCTGCACCACATATCCATGGGGATCAACAAGATAACCATCCTTATCGAAACGAAAATTTCCAGCCCTGGTGTAATATTGTATATCCTCTCCTTTTGGAGATACTACAAAAAAACCATTGCCTCCAATGGCCAGATCTGTAGATTCATTTGTTGTTTCCAGAGAACCCTGAGAAAAATCGCCATAGACAGCGCCAATTGCAACCCCTCTTCCCACCTGACCAACACCATTGGCAACAGTTATTTCCTGACTTAAGGCATCTTCAAAAAACATCCTCGACCCTTTAAAACCTACTGTACTTACATTGGCAATATTATTGCCAATTACAGACATCGCTTCTCCATGACCTAAAAGACCGCTTGTTCCCGAGTATAATGATGCTGCAAGACCCATAATATCACCTCCTTATGTTTAGTCCTGATCCTGAGTTGTCAGGGCATCAGGATTAACAACCTCTCTTACATCCAGATATCTTATCTGACGCCCATCATCCAGGCGCAGATATTGTTCGCCATTATAATTCTGGACCGATACAACGGTTCCACTTACAGCAGTATCTACAAGCACAGGCTCTCCATACACACCTTCTGCTGCAATATTGACAGTATAGACACCATCTGGAGCTTCACTGCCAGTATATGTTTTACCATCCCATACAAATTCATAGTCCCCTGGCTGTCTGGAATCCAGATTAACCGAACGCACCAGATTGCCAAAATTATCAAAAATATTCACATATACTTTAGTTGCCACTCCATCCAGATGATAGTTGATGGTGCTCACGCTATCACCTGTCTTGCTCACACTATTGCCACCAGCCATAACTTCTTTGCCAATAAAGCTCACAGCGCCTAACATCTGCTGAGTATCATTGGCCTTATTAAGTGACTCTATACCTTCAGAAATATTTGTCAGTTGTTCCAGGCTGGAAAACTGTGCTAATTGGGCAGTAAACTCACGATCTTCCATTGGATTCAAGGGGTCCTGATGCTCCAACTGAGTCACCAGCAACTTTAAAAACTCATCTTTGCCCATAGGGGCTGCATCACCAGTGGGGGTAACCTGCGCTGCCTGCTCACGCTCATAAGCGCCAATCAAATAATCAAGACCACCAGTTTCCATCCTATCACCTCTTTAAGTATTGGTGTTAATTTGTTATCAAGCAAAAACATCAACTCCTGTCAGGGAAATATTTTCCCTGTACTCTATATGTTGCATCTCCTGGGCCAGATTTATTTCTCCACTCTGAGTCAGCCCCCTGAGCCTTGCCAGATTGATGCTCTGGCGAAAATGCTCATGCGCCTGATTGTGCTGCTGCGCTCCCTGCCAGGGTGTGTTCATCTGGTTGTCTGGCAGTTGTGTCTGAACGTCCAGTTTGCTAACCTGCAATCCCTGCTTTTCCAGGGCGTCCTTTAACCCCTGCATATTATCGGCTATAATCCTGGTTACATCCTGGTTGGTCGTCTTGATAAGAGCAGTCACTTCATTGTTTTTTACCTGCAAAACAACATTTAAACGCCCTAAATCAGGCGGCGTAAGTTGTAATTTCAACTCTTTTACACCCTGTTTCAAAGTTCTAAATATCCCGGATTCAACCTGTTTCATTACCTGACGGGAAATTTTTTCCTGTGCTCCTGGCTGCACTACATCATCATGAGATATTCTCTCCTGCGCCCATATACCACCTTCGCCTGTTTTCTCCATCTTTTCTTTAAAATCACTTCCATCAGATTGTCTGGTTTTAACAGCTTCCTTTTTCTTGATTTTTTTTGATACTAACATATCCTTAAACAGGTCTGTGTCCTTTTCCGCATTGCCATCAAAGTCTGCATGTTTCTTCCCTGCCTTTTCCTTATCAACTTTCTCCGCGTGTTGCTGACCAACCTTATGCTTTAATTCTTCTTTACCTGTCCTTTTCACCTCTTTTCCCTCTGCAATGGACGAACTTAAATGTCTTCTTCCAGTCTTTTCCTTATCAACTTTCTCCACATTTTGAGGACCAGCTTTATACTTTAATTCTTCTTTACCTGTTCTGATCCACTCTTCCCGCTTAATATCTTTACCTGTCCTTTTCACCTCTTTTCCCTCTGCAATAGACG
>CAJXJU010000210.1 GCA_913055195.1 uncultured Desulfohalobiaceae bacterium
TAACAATAAAACAGCCTGGCCTTTATTGTGATGAATGTGGAGAAGCTTTTTATGACTTAACTGCAAAAACTCAAACCTGACTTTTTTAACAAAAATATCAACTTATAACAGATTGTAATAATTCAACATTCAACATTCAACATTGCCTGCAAAAAGGGACTTTTTGCAGGCGACTCAGCAAAGGCGAACTTTGGGTCCGGCTTTAAAAAACAGGAGGTAAGACTATAATGTTAACCCCAGAGGAAAAAAAGTGGCGAGAAGAACGGTTGGCCAGAATCAAAAAATGGGAAGAAGATTGTCCGTGGGAGGATTTTATTGATGATGATAAGATGTTAAAAATCATTGAAAAGAAAAAAAATCCAGACAAAAAAGAGATCCTGGACATAATTGCCAGGGCCAAAGAAAATGCGCTAACCGGCGCAATGCTTTCTCCGGAAGATGTGGCTGCTCTTGCAAATGTGCAGGACCAGGAGCTATGGGAGGCTGTTTCTGAGGCTGCTTATTGGATTAAATGCAAGGTCTATGGCAACAGGATTGTGCTTTTCTCGCCCCTTTATATTTCCAGCCCATGTGTAAATAATTGTGTTTATTGCGGATTCAGAAACAGCAACGAAGCAGTTCAGACCAAAACTTTAAGCCTGGAAGAACTGGAAGAAGAAATAAAAATGCTCACCAGCATGGGGCAAAAACGGTTAATTGTTGTTTATGGAGAGCATCCTGCAAGTGATTATAAATATATCTGTAAAACAATAGAAAGAATTTATAGTATCAAAAATGGCAAAGGAGAAATCAGGCGGGTGAATGTCAATGCCGCGCCTTTGTTTGTTGATGAATACAAAGCAGTGAAAGCAGTAGGCATAGGCACCTATCAGGTGTTTCAGGAAACATATCATCATGCGACCTATAAAAAAATGCACCCCAAAAATACTCTCAAAGGCCAGTATAAATGGCGGCAATTCGCCCTGCACCGGGCCTTACAGGCAGGCGTTGATGATGTGGCTATCGGAGCCTTATTCGGGCTCTATGATTGGCGCTTTGAACTTTTGGGTTTGCTTTATCATGCCATGTCTTTAGAAAAGGAATTCGGCGTGGGTTCTCATACCATTTCTTATCCACGATTGGAACCAGCAGTAAACACCCCTTTAACATCAAACTCATCTTATCTGGTAAGCGATGAAGATTTCAAAAAAATCGTCGCTATTATCCGCCTCATGTGCCCATATACAGGTTCTATTTTAACGGCCAGAGAAGCTCCAGCGCTGCGGCAGGAAATAATCAGAAAAGGCGGAGTCTCTCAGATGGATGCGGGCAGCAGAATTGCCGTTGGCGGTTATGCTGAAATGAAAAAAGAACACATTCCAGACAAACAACAATTTGTCCTGCAGGATACCCGCAGTCTGGATGATTTCATCTATGATTTATGCAAAGAAGGCTATTTGCCTTCTTTTTGTACTGCCTGTTACCGTGAAGGCCGCACAGGAGACAATTTTATGCCTCTGGCCAAACATGCAACCGTTAAAAACTTTTGTATTGGCAACGGCATCCTTACTTTTAAAGAATATCTCATGGATTATGCCTCGCCAAAAGTAAAAGAAATCGGGGAAAATGTAATTATTCCCAATTACCTGAAATGGCTGGATGAGCACGTGCCACACGCAGCAAAGCGGGTCAGAGAACTCCTGCAGGAAGAAGAGGCAGGCAAAAGAGACCAACATTAATAAATAAAAATTCGAAATCCGAATCTCGAAATCCGAAACAAATCTAAATCTTCAAATTACCAAATGACAAAAACATTGTGACAGTGAGTGGTCAGTGTGAATAAAAATACAGACACAGACACTGACCACAAACACTAACTAAAAGGTGCTGATATGGACAACATTAAAAAACTACTGGAAGAAAAGGCCAGAGAAGCATGTGCCAGGTTTGGTCTGCACAGGGTATATTTTGCCAGGCCCCTGGGCAGACGCAGACATTTTCTTGCTGGAGCAGGACACGAGACCTTTCTTCCTGCCCAGAGCGCGTTTCTATTTGCCAACCTTGTGGTCTTCTGGGTGGGAGAAATGAAAAATCAAGAAAAATTCCTGAAATTTTTAAAGCAGGAGGTAAGAAAATATGTCACTTAGAAGGTTTTTTTTTGCTATATTTGTCAATAAGATAGGCAATAGCTGTCCCTATCAAAGCCATGACAAGTATGGCCAAATAAGCTTCAATCATCCCGGTCTCCTTTACGGATCATGTTTAAGCCCATTAAAATCAAAATAATATATAAAATTATCCCAACGATAAGAAATATCTTGTTGGTATTTTCTTGAATTAAAGGCCGCAAAATTAATGTCCCGGCCACCAGTAAGGCGAGGTTCAAAAGGTGTTTTCCCCATTCTGTCCACATATATTTTATTTTATAACGCATTTATTAAAAGTCAAGAAATAAATTCAATAAACAATGAATAGAAAAAATCGCATCGAACACGATCTCCTGGGCGAAAAAGAAATACCACAGGATGCTTATTTTGGTATTCACACTTTGCGGGCAAAAGAAAACTTTCCTTTATCCGGCCTGAAAATTCATCCGGAACTGATCAATGGACTGGCCCTGGTCAAAAAAGCCTGTGCCCGCGCCAATCTGGAACTGGGTTTTCTTCCTTCAGAGATCGGACAGGCTATAATTGCAGCGCGCGAGGATCTCATCTCTGGCAAGCTGCATAAGGAGATTGTGGTTGATGCACTGCAGGGCGGGGCAGGGACATCCAGCAACATGAATATCAATGAAGTTATTGCCAACCGGGCAATAGAAATCCTGGGCGGGGAAAAAGGTAATTATAAACTTGTCCATCCCATTAACCAGGTCAATTTACATCAATCAACTAACGATGTTTATCCCACAGCAATCAAAATAGCTGCCATTACCCTCTTACACCATCTGGAAAAAAACATCGCCAGGTTACAGGGAGCACTACAGGGCAAAGAAAAGGAATTTCGTGACATAATCAAGATGGGACGCACTGAACTGCAGGATGCTGTTCCCATGACCCTGGGCGCAGAGTTTTCCGCTTATGCCGAGGCCATTGCCAGGGACAGGTGGAGAGTATTTAAATGCGAAGAAAGGCTGCGGGTAGTAAATATAGGCGGGACAGCCATTGGCACCGGACTTACAGCGCCAAGAAAATACATTTTTCTGGTCATTGAAAAATTGCGTGAAGAAACAGGGTTTGGTCTTGCCAGGGCTGAAAACATGGTGGATTGTACCCAGAATATGGATGCCTTTGTTGAAGTCTCAGGCATTTTAAAGGCCCATGCTGTCAATTTATTCAAAATCTCATCTGATCTACGCTTAATGTCTTCCGGCCCAATAGCCGGGCTTCGAGAAATAAACCTGCCAGAAGTCCAGGCCGGATCTTCCATCATGCCAGGCAAAGTCAATCCAGTTATTTGCGAAGCAGTAGGCCAGGTAGCCATCAAGGTCATGGCCAATGATTTTATTGTGACTCAAGTCTGTCAAAATGGACAATTTGAGTTAAACCCCTTCCTGCCCATCCTTGCCCATGCCCTGCTTGAATCCCTAAGCCTCCTGATCCAGGCCAATGAAATTTTCAGGGCAAAATGTATTCAGGGAATTTCTGCCAACAAAGATATCTGCGCCTATTATGCCCATCATAGCCCGGGGCTTATCACTGCGCTTTTGCCCTATATTGGTTACGAACAGGCGACATCAGTAGCCAGAGAAGCACAAAAAACAGGCAAAAGTGTGCTGGAAGTAATCCGCGAAAAAAAACTGATCCCGGAAGAACAACTGGAGTATCTCCTTTCTCCAGAAGCAATGACCGCGCTCGGACATAGATAACACCATTTGCTCGGCCTCTCCCTTCTTTTCCTCTCTCTATTTACGAAACTCAACTTTCGGAGTTGTGGAAAGCACGTTTTCTTCCATGCTGGACAAAGGTT
>CAJXJU010000211.1 GCA_913055195.1 uncultured Desulfohalobiaceae bacterium
GTGCTCTTCCGATCTTGATCTCTCCAACCAGGACCGCATCATACGCGGGCGAATGCCCGTCCTGGAGATAATTAATGATCGTTTTGCCCGTCTGGCCAGCAATGCTATGGCTAATGCACTGCGTAAAAGAGTTGAGGTGAATCCGGTTTCCATTGATATGAGCAAATTTGGGGACTTTATGCGTTCGCTGCCAGTGCCTACCAGTATCAATATTTTTAAAATGGAGCCTCTTAGAGGAAATGCGTTGATGGTAGTGGATACAAGGCTGGTTTTTGCTCTGGTAGAGAATCTTTTTGGAGGCTCTGGCTCAGTGCCCAAGGTGGAAGGCCGTGATTTTACGCCCATTGAACAGGCCATTATTACACGCGTGGTAAAATTGTTATTGATGAATATGGAAGAGGCATGGAAACCTGTTCACGAGGTAAAAATAAGCTTGAATCGTTCGGAAATTAATCCTCAGTTTGCAGCCATTGTTCCGCCCAGTGATGTGGTAGTTGTGATTACCTTTGAGGTAGAATTGGAGAATGCTATCGGGCAGATGACTGTTACTTTGCCTTATGCTACAATTGAACCAATACGTTCCAAGCTTTATGCTGCCTTTCAGTCTGAGCGTCTTGAAGTGGATCATGCCTGGATAACAAGATTTAAAGAACGTCTCATGGAAGTCCCGGTCAAGCTGGATGTTATTTTAGGGCATACTCAAATTACTGGCCGTCAACTGTTAAATCTTCAGGTTGGGGATATCCTCCTTCTGGACACGGACGAGGATGAGTTGCTGGAGGCCAAGGTGGAAGGCGTGCCAAAGTTTTATGGAGAAGCCGGTTTTGTGAAGGGAAACAAGGCCTTTCAGGTCAAAAAGGAATATGACAGTAATTTTTAGCCTTTAGCCCTTTTTTAAGGAGATGGAAGAATGGCAGATGGAGAAAAACAGGAAATGACTGATCAGGATGCTCTGGCAGAAGAATGGGCGGCATCACTGGCTGAAGACAATGCCGGGTTAGATGAAGAAGCGCAGCCTGAAGAGGAACAGGAGCAGGGTGAGGTTGATGATCAGGACGCTCTGGCAGAAGAATGGGCAAAAGCTCTGGCTGCTGAAGAAGAGGAAAAAATAAAAAAGGAAAAGGGAGAGGAGCAACAGGCATTAGCTGCCACCGCGCATGAGCCTCAGTTCAGAGATATGACGGCGCTTGCCAAAGAGCAAAAAGAACAAAAGAGCCTGAAAAGGGATCTGGATTTTATTCTGGACATTCCTTTGACAGTGACCGCGCAACTTGGCAGTACGAGACTTTTAATTAATGAACTGCTTCAACTGGGTCAGGGTTCTGTCATAGAGCTGGACAAACTTGCTGGTGAGCCTCTGGAAGTTCTTGTTAATGGAAAGCTGGTAGCCAGAGGCGAGGCAGTGGTTGTTAATGAAAAATTTGGAGTCAGGCTTACAGACATTATAAGCCCTATTGAGAGGATCAAGCAACTTGGCTAACGCTACCAATCTTCCACCTGCTGGAGTGGATGTAGGATTGGCCGGTTTGAAGATGGCTGCCGCGTTGTTTATTATTCTGGCCCTGATTTTTCTGGGATATTATCTTTTGCGCCGTTTTGGGGCCAGAGCTGGCCTGTCTTTTGGAGGAGGAAAAATGAATGTGGTAGCCACTCTGGGACTGGGCCCGGGAAAAAGTGTGGTTGTGGTTCGCTTTTTGAATAAGTATCTTGTGCTTGGGGTCACAGAAGCCCGGATCAACAAATTAATGGAGATGGACGCTGACCATGAAAACGAAGAGGATTTTTCCGAAGTTCTGGCCCGGCAAGATGGCCATCACCATCATCAGTCTTAGTTTTTTTATATTCCTGCCTTCTCTGGTGTTTGGGGTTGATGAGCCGGTACTGCCCTCTATTACGCTTAAACTTGCTGCCGGCCAGACAGAGCCAGAAAAGGTTTCCGTGCTGCTGGAAATACTTTTTTTGCTCACGGTTTTGTCTGTTGCGCCGGCAATTGTGCTCACTGTTACCTCATTTACCAGGATTATAATTGTTTTTTCCTTTTTGCGTCACGCCATGGGCACGCAGCAAATGCCTCCCAATCAGGTGCTGGCGGGGCTTGCCATTTTTATGACAGTGGCCATCATGGCTCCTATTGGCAAACAGATAAATGATCAGGCCCTGCAACCTTATCTTAATGAGGAAATAGGATATAAGGAGGCCCTGAAGCGGGCAGAACAGCCATTGCGTGAGTTTTTGTTCAAGCACACGCGGGAGAAGGATCTGTCCATTTTCTTTTCCATTGCCAGGATGGAGCAGCCCAGAAACAGGGAAGATGTGCCCACCATGATTTTGATTCCCGCATATCTGATCAGTGAGTTAAAAACCGGTTTTCAGATTGGGTTTTTGCTTTATATCCCTTTTTTGATTCTTGATATGGTAGTGGCCAGCATTTTGCTATCTATGGGTATGATGATGCTGCCGCCAGTAATGATATCCATGCCGTTTAAAATATTGCTTTTTGTAATGGTTGACGGATGGAATTTGCTTGTTGGGTCACTGGTAAATAGTTTTAGTTAAATAGAGACATGGCGTGCCCTGTCTTTAAGTTTTAAGTGTTGGAGGAAACAGTTATGACCCCTGAATTCGTTGTTGGCTTTGCCAGACAGGCCATTGAGTTGACCTTGATGATATCTTTGCCCATGCTGGGTGTTGGGCTGGTAGTCGGGGTGCTGGTCAGCATTGTTCAGGCTGCCACCCAGTTGCAGGAAATGACCCTGACGCTGGTTCCCAAGATTATTTCCATCTTTATTGTGCTCATTATTGCCTTTCCCTGGATTATGGACAAGATGATTACCTATACCCAGAATTTGTTGCTTAATTTACCCAATTATATCAAATGAATTCCTCCTTTTCGTTTCTCCCTTTTTCCGTTTCAGGAGGAAAAAGTGTACCGTAAGAACTGTCCCAGCATAATCGCTCCTGCCTGAGCCACGTTTAGGGACTCAAAGCCGCCTGGCATGGGGACATAAAGGCTTTTGTGGCAGCGTTTGAGCACATTCGGTCTTATGCCTTTTTCTTCATTGCCCAGGACCAGAATGGCTGGAAATCTGATTTTAAAGTGAAATATATTTTCCGCGTCAGAAGCATATCTGGCAGCGTAAACCTGGAAACCGCAGTTTCTGGCTTCATCCAGTGCGCGGGCAAGGTTGGTCACCCGTGAGATATTAATTTGCTCAATGGCTCCGGCTGATGCCCTGTACGCGCCAGCGCCCAGATACGCGCTGCGGTCTTTAGGCAGAATAATGCCGCCTGTGCCCAGGGCAAGGGCTGTTCTGGCCAGTGCGCCAACATTGCCGGGGTCCTGTACCTGATCCAGAGCCAGTAGCACCGGCAGGTAAGCTTTCTGGGCTGTAGCCAGAATTTCGTGCAAAGGGATATTTTCTTTTGCGCTAATGCGCGCTATGACCCCTTGATGGTTGCCATTATAGATGCGGGCAAGCTCATCCCGGTTTAAAAATTTATAGCGGATACGGTTTTGCTGGCACAGGTTCACCAGTCTGGCCAGTGGGCCGCCCTGGTGGTGCTGAAAATACACAACGTCAATTTTTTCTGGCCTGTTTTGAATAAGCTCGCCTACTGGCTTGCGGCCAGGGACACAGGGATTGGAAAATTTTTTATGTTTTTGCACCACGCTCCCGCTTAACTCAACCAAATGGCCAGAAAAAGGTTGATTTAGTCAACTTTCTGAGTTGAAAAAATATTTAATTTTTTCAGGCAATTATAAAGCAGGATCGATAAGATACTCCTTTTTCAGGAAACGATCTAAACCGTTATTAATCGACAAAAATCGTCTAAATCCACCATGTTTTGGTCATTTGAATATTAAAAAATTCGAATTTGCCGTGTCCAGCACCAACTTTGAAAACAGTTGGTGCTGTGGTTTCGGATTTCGATATTCGGA
>CAJXJU010000212.1 GCA_913055195.1 uncultured Desulfohalobiaceae bacterium
ATATGATGAGATATATCTGGTAGGCGTGGAGTTCAGCAAGGAAGAAAGAAATATTGTGGGGTATGAGGTTGAAGGTTTAAAGGCTTGAAATCGGGGAAACGGGCAGGGCTATCTCACCTTATATTGGGTTAATCTCTGTGATACGTCCAAACCTGGCAATATTATTTGTGGCTATCGTTGATATACCAACGGAATTATTCATATGCTACTCTTCTCATGTTAATATTATCAAACTTCCCTTTCAAATGAACAGTTTTAATGCGTTTCTCTTTTAACTTGCCGCTTCTTATTATTTCAAGATATCGCTCAAGCTGAGGTAAATATTCTTCTAGGATCGCATCGATTGTCTTGTTTATTTTCTCTTTTAATTCCATCTCATACTCCATTACAATGAGTCGTCTGCAAAAAGTCCCTTTTTGCAGGCGAGTTATAATATTGTTTAAACTTTTCCTGCTATCGCTTTTGTGACTTCTTCTAATGTAGTTTCACAAAGTGGTGCGTTGAGTACAACACGTCCATTAAAAAAAACAACTATTCTATGGGCCACAGAAAATATTTCATCAAGCTCGGCAGAACTGAATATCAGTGCGGCTCTGTTTGCACAATAATTTTTTAAATGGTTCCAGACCCACAAAGCAGATTCCATATCCAGCCCTCTTGTGGGCTGTTCAAGCAAAAGTAATTTAGTAGATAATGGAATTAATGAAAGCAATAAACGTTGCTGATTACCGCCGGATAGCGATGATGCCCTGTCGTATGATGATCCTTTGATACGAAAATGCTTTATATGTTGTTTGCTTGTTTGCTGAACAGTTTTCCATGGAACAAAGAAAGAATCTTTATGAAATGCAATAGCATAGTGCTCCGCAAGGGATAGATCAGCAAATAATCCTTCCTCCAGCCTTGAAGTGGGAACGAAACATACTCCCTGTTTACGCAAAAAAGCATGTTTTTTTCCTGTTATCTCCTTTTTATTTAATAAAATTCGTCCCCTTAAAGGAGAAATTAGCCCTGCAGCAAGACGCAGGAAAACTCCCTGTCCACTTCCCTCAAGCCCGGCAAGCCCCACTATCTCGCCCTCTTGCACTTCGAGTGAACAATCATGCAGTCCGGCCCTTCCGCCGGGGGCAGAAACGTTTTCAAAGACCATAAAGGTTGGACCGACCGGAGCACCAAAAGTATCTGGTGCTCGACAGGTTCTGGACGGTAGCCCCGGTGATGAAGTTTGGGCAGGCGCGTCTTTACCAAACATCATGGAGAGCAGTCTGGAAGTATCAAAGGGAGCCTCCATTTCACCGGCCACACGTCCTTCTCTCAATATTGTTACCCTGTGACAAAGAGCCTCGATGTCTTCCAGTTTATGCGATACAATGACTATTGATTTCCCTGTTTTTGCAAGGTGTTTTAAGGCATTAAAAAGTAATCCTTTTTGCTCTGAAGAAATACCAGTGGTTGGCTCATCCAGGATCAAAACTTCAACGCCGATTGCAAGCAGCCTGATAAGCTCAAGTTGCTGCCGTTCTCCTACAGTAAGCCCGGACACAAGAGTGCCCGGGTCGATCTTAAATCCCAATTGTTCGGCTGTTTTTTTAAAGAGTGTCCTATAATAACGTCGGTTTATGTGCCAGGAGCTGTTAAGTCCCAGGATAAAATTGTCCAGAACAGTCATGGAAGGAAAATCCTGGGGGTCCTGATACAGCATACCAATCCCCAGGGAAGTTGCTTCGGCAGGGGAGCTATAGTCAACTTCCTGGCCGTTGATGAAAATCCGGCCTTTTGATCTGGAAGTAAAGCCAGCCAGGATTTTCATCAAAGTGCTTTTGCCAGCGCCGTTTTCACCCAATATACCATGAATAGAATGGGAATGGATGGTGAAAGTTATTTCCTGATTGGCATGTACCGGACCATAGTATTTGTGGATATTTTCCAGTTTTATTTCCATCCCCTTATCCCTTACCCCTTACCCCTTAATCCTTACCTCTTTTACTTATTTCGCGCTACTTGAACCCTCCATGCCCTTTAAAAGTTGTTTCATGTACCAGACCTGGCGGTCAGTGGCCACTTCTCCGGGTTTGAGAAACACAGTTCCATCCTGATAATAGAGAGGGCCTTTAAAAAGCTGGATTTCTCCTGAAGCCAGACCATGCTGGAATTCTTCCAGGGCTTTTTTGGCCTCAGGGGATAAAGCCGGGCCAGGCAAAAAACCTATGGAACTGGTACCAATATCGTTAATATCCTCCCAGTCAGGGCCCAGCCACAACCACTCTTGTTTCCATTTCCTTTCTTTTGCAGCCTTAACAAAGTGTTTGTAACCAGGCTTCCAATTGTAATAGGGAACTCCCAGACATGCTTCAGAGGCTTCCTCACATGCCCCTTTGTAATCATAGGGAATAGCCCATACCTTTTGTCCCTGTTTACGTTTTTGCCCGGCAACCACAACAGCCTCTGTTGTATCTATGCCTGATATTACCACGTCAAAACCACTGTTGAAGAAATTCTGGGTCACCTGGGTCGGATCAGCAGTAATGCCTGGAATGTTAAACCAGAAACCGATCCAGGTTACCTGAAAGCGAAGGTCTTTGGGGTCTTTATGAAGAACATGTTCCCATGCATATCTGGCACCCAGATAGGAAGAGACAGCAAGACGACGCGTCTCATCATTGATCAGGGGGCCTAAATATCCTATTTTGCCTGTTTTAGTGGTGAGAGCAGCTACAAAGCCAGCCATCATTTTGCCATATTCCATACGTCCCATTAAATTGGAGAGATTTTTAGGAGCTTTTCCTGCTAAAACGTCATCGCCAGATATATGGATGAAATAGATATCAGGATGCTGAAGCGCTGCCTCCCGAATACCGTCTTTCATGTCATCTGAATTGGCAATAATTAACCGGGCGCCCTGAGATACCAGTTCGTCAACCAGTTGAGGAACAGTTATGCCCGGACGATCAGCCGGATTTACTTTGTCAATGTAAATCATTTTTACATTTTTCATTTCTTTTTGAATGGCTTCTCCAGCTTCAAAGTGGGCCTGGCTCCATCCGTGATCATTGTAAGGGCCAACCAGTAAAAGGCCAAAAGTAAAAGGTTTAGATGAAGCGGCCCATCCATGGCTTACCCCCAAAACTAACGTTAACAGGGCCAGAGTCAGAAAAACTTTTTGTAAAATTCCTGTTAAGTTAAAGGTTCGCATGAATACCTCCTTTTTGTTTAGTTTCTGGTAAGCTACAAGCCCCTTGCCAATGATGTCAATAGCAGATAGCTAGAGTGACAGGGTATAATTGAAAAGAAATTGAGAAGTTGGGATGTTAAAAAGTTAGACGAATATGATGTAGAGGCAGATTCCATATCTGCCCGGAACGAAAAGAGAAGTTGAGAGAATAAAGTTGAAAAAGAAAGAACCAGGGTGTAATGAGGGAAAAATAATGAAAGTTCCAGAAAGCGAAATTAAAGCCTTTGAACAGCGAACAAGTTTAAAACTGCCTCTATACTTATCACAGATCCCCGCTGGTTTTCCATCACCAGCCGATGATTATATTGACAGGAACCTGGATTTAAATGAATTTTTAATAAAACACCCGGCAGCCACATTTTTTGTTCGCGCTTATGGTGATTCCATGCGCGGGGCAGGCATTCATTCAGGTGACATTCTAATTGTAGATAGGGCATTGGAGCCTAAAAACAACTCTATTGTTGTAGCTGTTATAAATGGAGAGCTAACAGTCAAGCGCTTGTGCCAGAAAAATAATAAACTTTATCTAATGCCAGACAATCCCAGATACCAGCCTCTGGAAATTACAGAAGATATGGATTTTGAGGTCTGGGGAGTAGTGACCAATGTTATTCATCCGCTTAAATGAGGTTACTCAACTTTCGGAGTTGCGGAAAGCACGTTTTCTTCCATGCTGGACAAAGGT
>CAJXJU010000213.1 GCA_913055195.1 uncultured Desulfohalobiaceae bacterium
AATGGCTTATATACTACGCCCGGACTATCAGCGTTAAAATCTGATTTCAACACGCAAAGGGACTCAGCGGTTTTAGCCGTACCATTTAAAATAAATTGAACAATAGACCTGTGAGTCAGTTTTTGATGGCAAATAAGATCAAAGTTACAGGGACGCGATTCAACGCATGGGGCACAATGGGGCATGATCTGAAAAATTATATGCCCCCGGCCATAAGGGCCGGTCTCAAAACACCAGGCAGAAGAAAAGAAAAATGCCCATACTTTTACGCCCAGATGCGCTGCCAGATGCATTGTTCCTGTATCCGGCGTCAGCACAGCCTTTAAGCCCTGCACCACCTGGACAAGGTCTGTCCAGCTGGTTTTACCTGTCAGATCAGTGACTTCAGAAAAGATTTCTGGCTCAAGCAATCCTTTTAGCTTACGGGCAAGGGGCTGCTCTAAACTACTGCCCAGAAGATAAACTGGCCCGCCAGATTTCTCTCGCAAGGCCTTAATATAAGCGGCCAGAGCTTCCAGGGGAATAGAGCGTCTTAAGTCCCGACCTGCCATCACAACTCCCACTCCTTTCCCGGAACTTGTGGCTACTGGATTAACCAGCTCTGGCGCAATGGGTTTGTCAGCAAAAAAGGCCCAATAATCAACAAGATTTATGGGAGCATATTTCCTTTCTCTGGTCAGGCGAAAAGCAAGCCTGACCAGGCTGTCTCTTACTTCCTGACCATCAAGGTTACAATATCCACGCACTATCGCAGGATCAAATAGACGGGACAGAGCGAAATTCATGCCCGAAAAATTAAGATTAATGACCTGGTCAAAATCAATTATTTTCAGCTTGCTCAAAATCTTCCTGTTTTCCATTAATATTCTGGCCAGAGAGATTTTCTTGCCATGCGCCAGAATAGGGTGCAAAATGACTTCTGGATAAACCAGTTTGGCCAGGGGGGCCAAAGACTTATCCAGAACCAGATGTACCTGCCCTCGTTGTTGTAAAGATACAATAAGCCGCTTACTCTGAAGCAAATCACCAAACCTGGCCAGTTGAATGACTAAATATTTTCTACCCATCTGGAATTAGGGTTAGTGTTGATGCTGGTGTTAATACAGGTTCAGATTAATACCTCAACTTTCTGACTTTATTAACCTATTGATATCTCAACCTTTTTAGAAAGCACATTTTCTGACATGCATTACAAACGATTTGGGTAACACGTCTTAGCGAAGCTTTCGGAAAAGCTGTGCATACGGCATTTACATAACCATATTTTCAAGACACAACGGAAATATATTAAAGATATAAAGTAACATTACCCAGCTAACCCAGTTTATGCACAGCCCGAAAGCGAGCTTAGACGTGTCCAAATCTTTGTACAGCATGGAAGAAAATGTGCTTTCCGCAAGTCAGGTTGAGTAATTTATACTTCCAGAAAATCCAGGATGGCATTAACAAGGCCGGTCAGAGTATTTTCTTGCAGGGCGCAAATAGGTATGCCCCGGGGGAAGACGTTTGTTAATATAACCTTTTGATCTTCCTGGACCAGATCCCATTTGTTCAGGGCCAGAATTTTTGGTTTGTCTCTTAAATTTAACTCATCTAAAATTTTATCCACAGCTCTAATCTGTTCTTCCACCTCTGGATGACTGGCATCAGCCACCTGGACCAGGATATGGGCCAGGCTTAGTTCCTCCAGTGTGGCCATAAAAGCCTGTTTCAAATCCTCAGGCAGATGGCGGATAAAACCTACAGTATCAGTCAGGATGACTTCTCTGTCTCTGGGGAAGCGAAGTCGGCGGCTGGTGGGATCCAGGGTGGCAAAGAGTTTATTTTCAGCTATAACCTGACTGTGGGTCAGGGTGTTTAAAAGGGTCGATTTCCCGGCGTTGGTATAGCCAACAAGGGCGATGACCGGTATATCAGCCTGGTATCTGCGCATGCGGGTATTCTGGCGGTGTTTGCGCAACTTCTGGAGTTCTTTTTTTATCCGCGCCATTCTGTCCCTGATTTTTCTGCGATCAAGTTCTAATCTTGTTTCTCCCGGACCTCTGCCTCCTATGCCTCCTGTCAGTCTGCTAAGGGCCCGATTTTGTTTTACGAGCCTGGGCAGGGTATATTTTAACTGGGCCATTTCCACCTGAAGTTTGCCTGCCCTTGTGCTTGCATGTTGGGCAAATATGTCCAGGATAAGCTGGGTACGATCAATAACTTTGCGTTCAGTGATATTAGTCAAATTTCTCAATTGAGTTGGGCTCAGCTCTAAATCAAAGACCAGAAGGGAAACATTTCGTTGCAGGGCCATTATCTCCAACTCGGCCAGCTTGCCTTTACCCAGAATAAATTTGGGATTTATTTTTGCAACGCGTTGAATAACTGTCCCGGCCACATCCAGCCCGGCTGTCCGGGAAAGTTCTGCCAGTTCCTGCAAGGATTTTTCTTGAGCCTCTTTAGGCAATGTACTGACACTGATTAAAAGTGCCCTGTCGCCCCTGGCTCCAGGATCTATACTTGCTCCCAGTCGAGCAAGTTCTTCTTCCAGGGCTTTGGTCTGGGCGGCAAGGTCAATGCTTACTCTGCTCCAGTGAACTGGTTCATAAACCTGATAGAGTTTATTTTCTTCGTTAGGTGGCAAAATATGGGCCCACTGAAATTTGTCTGGTTCTCCTTCAGAGGTGAGAGTTAACAGGGAAACCGAGTCCAGACGCAAAAAGACCATGTCCATGAGGTCTTCTTCAGAAATAGGGGATTGATTTAAGTGGGTGTGTAACAATCTCAGGCCGCTTAACCGGCCACTGGACTGTCTGGCCTTATCCAGATGGGGAATTAAAATTCCTGTGCTTGTGCCTACTATGACCATGACCACATTACCTTTGCGGTCAATGATCAGGCCAACCTGCCGCCCTATATCATGACTGATCAAGGCCAGCTCCCTGGCCTGTTCAACCGTATAGACGTTCCCCCGCGGGAAACGTCTGTTATACAGTCTGGTCAAAAGTTTGACCTGGCTCGGTTTTAGTCCGGTAAGATTTCCACGGGGCCTGGCAGCTATATTTTTCTCCTTTATGCGCTTATGCGTTTATGGGTATAAGACTCAATTTTCGGAGTTCCGAAAGTTGAGGTGGCTACGTTTTAACGCATCAACGCAAATAATTGGCAATCATTTCATCATAATCAGAAATCATGGCAAAGGTAAAGGCAGCCATTTTCTGGCGAAAATCAAGGCTGATTTGTCCGTTATTTTTTTCCAGTTCAGCCATGAATTCGGGATAAAATTTAGTGGCGGGCAAAACGCAAAGGGAGTGAAAATTTTTGGCGCCAGCGCGAAGCAAGGTAGGGCCGCCAATATCTATTTGTTCAATGGCAGATTTTAGATCCAAAGAGTTCTCTACAGCCTGGGCAAAATTATATAGATTAACGCAAATTAAATCAAAAGGCTTAATATTTAACTGTTCAAGAGTCTTGAGATGTTCGGGATTGTCTTTATCCGCCAGGATACCGGCATGAATGTGTGGATGTAGAGTCTTGACCCGGCCCCCAAGAATTTCAGGGAAACCAGTCACTTCACTTACAGAAATAACCGGAACCCCATTTTTTTCCAGCAGCCTTTTGGTTCCGCCTGTGGAAACGATCTCGACCTGATTTTGAATCAAAAATTGGGCTAAATCCACCAGACCAGATTTGTCCGTAACACTGAGTAGAGCACGTTTGATAGGCAAAAATTGCATACATCCCTCCTGGTGTATTGGTTATTGGTGTATTGGGTTTGAGGGATGCCAGATTTATCCGTTGCTGGCAAGGGTGAGAAGCGGAGAGTGGGGGAAACGGAGAATTTTACTTATTAACCACCCCACCAATAATTATCCTACTCAACTTTCGGAGTTGCGAAAGTTGAGAAATTCGAAATTCGAAACCCGAAAT
>CAJXJU010000214.1 GCA_913055195.1 uncultured Desulfohalobiaceae bacterium
TGACAGCAAAAAGACCTGCTACAAAGGAAACCTTAAGGTAAGTAAAAAATGCTTCAGGCAGAGAAGTAAAAATCAAGGTGCTGTCTGGAGGCAAAGCTTTCACCAGAGGCTGCATCAAAAGTTCAAAAAGTTTCTCAGAAAATGGATAGCAGCCCACAAACCCAATCACCGCTGCGATAACACAGCGTATAAGCCTCTGGCGCAGCTCCTCCAGATGCTCGGTAAAAGTCATTTCCTTTTCTGGAGCCATGTCCTGAGAGGCAGTATTTTTTTCTTCTTTAACCATTTACCTCTTCCTTAAGGCTGACATCATCATTTCTATTAATTTTGTTCTCTTCCAGATCTCCTCCCTCCAGGACATGCTCTTCCTGACCATCATTTTTCTCTTCATCCTGAAGGGTAGTTTCCTCTCCTGTCAATGTCTTTTTAGTCTCTTCAGCTTGATAGCGTGTCTTCTCTTCTTCCTTTTCAACTTCCATTTCAATTGTCCTTTTGACATCACTGCTAACTCGCCTGAACTCTGCCATAGCCCTGCCTAAAGTCTTAGCAATTTCAGGCAATTTAGACGGGCCAATAACTATTAAAGCCACAACCAGAATGATAAGTAATTCAGTTGAACCAATGCCAAACATTTTTTATTTCCCTCATCTCTCACTCATTTATTCCCATTCAATAGTACTGGGGGGTTTTGAAGAAATATCATAAACAACTCTGTTCACTCCCCTGACTTCATTAATGATCCTGTTAGAAATCCGGGCCAGAAGCTCAGATGGTAGTCTTGACCAATCTGCCGTCATGGCATCAATGCTGTCCACCACGCGCAAAGCAATTACATGCTCATAAGTACGTTCATCTCCCATAACTCCTACTGTTTTTAAGGGCAAAAGCACGGCAAAACCCTGCCAGACTTTGCGATACCAATCAGACGCCCTTAACTCACTTTGCACAATCTTATCTGCCCGGCGCAGTATTTCCAACCTTTCCTTTGTTACTTCACCAATAATCCGAATGGCCAGACCAGGGCCAGGGAATGGATGGCGCCAGACAATAAAATCTGGCAAGCCCAATTCAACTGCTACTTTACGCACCTCATCTTTAAACAGCTCTCGCAATGGCTCAATCAGCCTCAACTGCATCTTTTCCGGTAGCCCACCTACATTATGATGACTTTTGATGACTGCAGAAGGACCTTTAAAAGAAACGCTTTCAATCACATCAGGATAAAGCGTCCCCTGCGCCAGCCATTTCACCCCAGCAATAGCCTTTGCTTCCTTTTCAAAAACCTCAATAAAAGTGTGGCCAATTATTTTTCTCTTTTGTTCAGGGTCTTCAACCCCATTTAACCGTCCTAAAAACAACTCACTGGCTTGAACATATTTTAAATTCAAATCAAAATGTTCACGCAAATAACTGACAACTTCTTCACCTTCATTCATCCTGAGTACGCCATTATCCACAAAGATACAATGAAGTCTCTTGCCAATGGCCTTATTCAACAAAACAGCCACTACAGTTGAGTCAATGCCTCCACTTATAGCACATACCACCCGATCTTCACCTATTTGCTCCTGTATATTTTTTATAGTAGAATCAATAAATGAAGACATAGACCATGTAGGCGATAGTTTTGCAATTTTGAATAAAAAATTACTAATGATTTTATCTCCATGTTCAGTATGAGCAACTTCTGGATGAAATTGTAAAGCATATATTCTTTTTTCTCTATTGCCAATAGCTGCCACATCAATACTTTCTGTCTTTGCCAGGACATCAAAACCAGCAGGAGGCATCAAAACAGTATCTCCGTGAGACATCCAGACAGTTAATGTATCTTTTACCTGTACGCCTTCCCATAAAGGTGAATCAGATATTATCTCCAGTTCGCTTCGGCCATATTCTCTATCTCTGGCAGGCGTTACTTTACCATGCAGAATATGAGCAATAAGTTGCATTCCATAACAAATACCAAGAATAGGAATACCCCACTGAAAAATTTCAGGATCAATCCCTGGAGAATCAGGCTCGCCAACACTGGCTGGCCCGCCAGACAAAATTATTGCGGCTGGAGACAAATCCTTTAACTCATCAAGAGCAATGGTACAGGGATGAATTTCTGAATAAACACCAGCCTCCCTCACTCTTCTGGCTATCAGTTGAGTATATTGAGAGCCAAAATCAAGGATAATTACTTTATCATGAATATGCATAACAAGCTTCCCACAAAACCATTAATAATTTTCAATCCTATAATTAGGGGCCTCTTTCGTGATAATTACATCATGAACATGGCTTTCTCTGAGCCCTGCCATGGTAATCTGAATAAACTGAGCTTTTTCCTGCAACTCCTTAATATTAGCACAACCTACATATCCCATTCCAGCACGCAAACCACCAATAAGCTGGTAAATGGTCTCGCTGACCGGGCCTTTAAACGGAACCCGTCCCACAATTCCCTCGGGAACAAACTTATGGACTTTCTCCTGAAAATAACGGTCTGAACTGCCTTCTTTCATGGCATCAATTGAACCCATGCCTCGATAAATCTTGTAAGTTCGTCCCTGGTATAAAACTGTTTCCCCAGGGCTTTCCTCAGTTCCAGCCAGCATACTACCCATCATTACGGAATCAGCTCCTGCTGCAATGGCCTTAACAATATCTCCTGAGAATTTAACGCCACCATCAGCAATTAACGCGCAATCAGCTTCTCGACACGCTTTAACCGCTTCCATAATGGCTGTCACTTGAGGCACGCCTACACCAGCTACTACTCTAGTTGTACAGATGGAACCAGGGCCAATACCCACCTTAATCGTATCTGCTCCTGCCTTGATCAATGCCCTGGCCCCTTCATAAGTAGCAACATTGCCAGCTATTAAATTACATCCGGGAAAATTTTTTCTTATGGCCTCCACAGAACGTAAAATATTTTTTGAGTGTCCATGCGCTGAATCAAGAACTATAAAATCAGCTCCTGCATTTAATAATGTTTCTACACGAGCATCACGGTCACTTCCTACGCCAACCGCAGCTCCAACTCTTAAGCGACCAATTTCATCCTTACATGCATTGGGGTATTTCTTTATCTTTTCAATATCTTTTATTGTAATCAAGCCCTTCAGTTTATTATCCTTATCAACTACCAACAACTTCTCAATCTTATTTTTTTGCAAAATTTCCTTGGCTTCATTTAAGGTAGTTCCAACAGGGACTGTGACCAGATTTTCACTGGTCATGACCTCTTTAACCCTGGTGGACATATCCTGAACAAAACGCACATCTCTGTTGGTCACAATCCCGCGCAACCTGTCTCCTTCCACTACAGGAAGACCGGAAATGCGAAATTCAGCCATCAATTTCAGTACCTGTTCCACACTATCTTCAGGAGAAACAGTCACCGGATCAACTATCATACCGCTTTCAGACTTCTTGACCTTCTCCACCTCCAGCTTCTGTCGTTCAATGGACATATTTTTGTGAATAACTCCTACTCCTCCAGCTCTGGCCATGGAAATGGCCATTCTGGACTCTGTAACCGTATCCATAGCCGCACTAATTAAAGGTATATTCAAAATAATCCCCGGGGTCAGCCTTGTATGTAAATCCACTTCATCAGGTAAAACTTCTGAATAACGAGGAAGCAATAGCACGTCATCAAAAGTTAAACCGGGACCTGTTATCTTTTCCATAATTTCCTCCAGAGATTTTTTATGTTAGATCTGTTTACAACCCTTTTTTGAGTCGCCTGCAAAAAGTAAATTTTTCTGTGCGGGAACAATCATTACCCGTTCGCCGGCGAAACCTTACAAACCTTACAAACCTTAACTGCAAAAACTCAAAACTGAACTTTTTAACCAAAATATCAACTTATAACATATTGTAATAATTCAACATTCAGCATTCAACATTCA
>CAJXJU010000215.1 GCA_913055195.1 uncultured Desulfohalobiaceae bacterium
AGACGATTTTCTGGCGATTTAAGCCAATATTGATCGTTTCCGAAAACTGGTTACTTTGACAATTCGGCTTTGTAATTAGCTGAAAACATTGAACATTTTTTTAACTCAGAAAGTTGAGTGAACGAGTAAAAGTTCACGGATTCAGGATGAATTTTCATATACTCTATTATTTTGCCCCAATAAACAAAAAACTTCATAGGTAATGGTCCCCCACCATCTGGCCAGCTCTTCGGGCAAAATCCTCTCTTTACCCTGTCCACCAAGCACATAGACCTGGTCCCCAGGCCTGGCCTGCGGGATATGGGTTATATCTATAGCTGTCAGCTGCATACAGACCCGGCCAATAACGGGCGCCCTTTTGCCATGAACAAGCATCCACCCTTTGTTGGACAGAGAGCGGGAGTAATTATCTGCGTACCCACAGGCAACAATGGCCACCTGCATGTCTCGCGGGGCAGTAAAAGTTTGGCCATAGCTTATAGTTTGTCCTCTGGCCAGCTCATGTATGGATAAAATTGGAGCCATGACCTCCATGGCCGGCAACAGGCCCTGGCCCTTTGCCTCCCACCTGGTTCCCCAGAAGGGATTTGATCCATACAGGGAAATCCCCGGGCGCTGGCCATCAAAATGAAGTTCAGGGTAAGCCAGGATGCCGGCAGAATTGACCAGAACCCGGGCAAAGGTCATTCCCCCTTTGCGCAGGCTCAGACAAATAGCATCAAATTTCTTGCCCTGGGTCAGGACAAATTCTCTGGCCTCTGGATCATCAGCAGTGGCCAGATGAGAGCAGACCATCTTTACTCGCACATGGGGCATGGATCCAAGTTTATGAATAAGTTCCGGGACATCGTTCTCAGTAAAGCCCAGTCTGGCCATGCCCGTATCAAACTTAAGGGCAATGCTTATTTGTCTGTTGCTATTGTTGTTTTTAATATATTCTGCCGCTTCCGCCGCTTTCGCCGCTTTCGCTAAACAGGCCATCTGCTCCCACGTATAGATAAAAGGCGTGATTCCATAGGCCTTGATCTTTTTATAGTCTTCTTTTGTCACAGGCCCAAGCAAGGAAATGATTTCCCCGCCAAAGGGAACCTGGCGCAAGGCTACTGCCTCGTCAACAGTACCAACAGCAAAACAGCTGGCACCGGCCCGGGCCAGAGTCCTGGACACAGGGGCCAGACCATGACCATAGGCATCAGCTTTGATTACTGGAATAGGATTTGGGGCAATGCTTTTTAAAAACAAAAAATTTGCCCTGATCCTGGACAGGTTTATTCTTGTTTTCACCAGACCATACATCTAAAATTTCCTTGATTTGAATGTCTATGCTGATAAGGCCGTTATAAAGAGAGAGTTTTGGGGTAAAGGCAATATTTATGTTTTTGTTTTCCAGATTGGTCTGCGCCCATTGTTCTCCTTTGCGCCAGGCCTGTGCTCTTAAAGTGATTTTACTTTGTTCATCGCGCAAGAAAAGCCCCAGATGTTTGCCCTGACCAAAGAGATTTTGTTTTTGCACGCTAAGGTTTTGTCCTAAAAAAATTGGTCTGGGGTTGCCCGGCCCAAATGGCTGAAGAAGCTCCAGTTCTTTTAAAAGGACAGGTGTCAGGTCTTTGAAGTTAAGACAGGCGTCAAGCACAAGTTTTGGCCTGACTGGTTCTGGCCCCAGTTGTTGGGTTATTTGCTGGTTAAAAAGAGATTTTAACTGATCCAGATTTTCAGGGACAAGACTCAGACCCGCGGCCTGTTTGTGTCCGCCAAAACCAGACAGAATATGGCTTAAATTTAAGAGACCCTGGTAGAGATCAAATTCAGGTATGCTGCGACCTGAACCTTTTAGCAGTCCGTTTTCTCTGGTTAAAATCAAGCATGGCCGGTAGAATTCATCTACAATGCGCGATGCCACAATCCCGATCACTCCAGGGTGCCACTCTGGTGAAAACAAAACCAGCCCGGGGTTGTCTATTTGAGAAGATGCCTGGTCCCTGGCCTGTTCAAGGATTTCATTTTCAATTTTTTTTCTGTCTGTATTTAATTTGTCGAGTTGTCTGGCCAGGTCTCGCGCTGTTTGAATGTCTTCAGTTAAAAGCAGGTCCAGGGCCAGTTCGGGCTGGCCGATGCGCCCGGCAGCGTTGAGCCTGGGAGCCAGCACAAATCCCACATCGCCTGAGCCTAAGTTTGCTGTAGGTTCCAGGCCGCTGACCTCTTTTAAAGCCCTGATCCCCGGCCTTCTGGCTTCATTTAAAAGAAGAAGACCGTTTTTGACCAGGATACGGTTTTCGCCGGTCAGGTCAACTATATCCGCGATGGTTCCCAGGGCCACCAGGTCCAGAAATTGGCGGATATCCAGTTTGTCTCCCGGAAGGAGGGTGTTTAAGGCCGCACAAAGGAGAAAGGCTACGCCTACACCTGCCAGATCAGGGCAGGGAGAGGAACCAAGTTTTGGGTTGACAATAATGTCGGCTGGGGGAAGGTCTTTTTGAGGCAGGTGGTGGTCAGTAACAATTATTTTGAGTCCCAGCTCTTTTGCCCGTCCAATTTCAGCATGGCTGGATATGCCGCAATCAACAGTAATCAGGGTTTTGACTCCCTGTCCAGCCAGTTGTTCCAGTCCTTCAATGTTTAAGCCGTAGCCGTTCTTAAGACGGTTGGGGATATAATGAGCAATCTGGTATCCGCGGCGGAAAAAAAAATTCTTGATTACTGCTGTAGCCGTGATTCCATCCACGTCATAGTCGCCCCAGACAGCGAGTTTTTCTCCACGAGTTACACTCCGGGCTACAAGCCTGGCTGCAGAAAGCAGGTTTGGCCACTTGTCAAGCGGGCTTAAGTAACGCAGCCCCGGATTTAAAAAAAAGTGCATCTGCTCACAGGAGGTAAGGCCTCTTTGATTTAAGAGCAAAGCTAAGAGAGGAGAGATTGTGAGTTTTTCTGCCAGAGCCATAATTTTTGTTCTGGCAGGTTGAGGACGTAGTTCCCACTGCATAAAATTATATTGTAAGTTTATAGGTTTTATTTTGCTCTGAATCTATTTTTTTTTGGATAAATTGAAGAAATTTTTTTGCTATAGTAAAATCTTTGTTGAGTTGAAGAGCTTTGTTTAAATATTTAATACACTTTTCATATTCATTAAGACAATAATAGACGCGAGCCATATTAAAATAAATATGTTCATCATTCTTTGTTATTCGTAAAATTTGATTATAATATTTTAATGCTTCATAATATAGTCGATGCTTACGAAGATCAATGGCAAATTCATTAAAAGTATGTTTATGTCTCTCTTCAAGAGGCACATCCAGTTTTAATAAGCGGTCAAGAATATCTTGTGCTTTTTCTGTTTGTCCTTGTTGAACATATAAGAGGGCTAAATTGAAATTATTTTTGATGTTGGTAATGTAGTCAAGAGTTGGAGCTTCGTTTTTTTTATCTTGTTTGTCTGATACTTGACGCTGTTTTGTCGAACTGTATTGTTGTTTGGTACTATCTCGTGGGGTAAAGGTTTTAAACGCATAAAATTCAGGCTCTGCATCAAACGTGGCCATGAATGTGTCTTTGGGGATAATTTTTTTAGGGCCGTGTGGCTGATAATTGCTGTTCAGGGGCTGGATTTCTATTAAGTCATCTTCTATTTCATTGACATGCCAGTATATTTTGTGGATTTTTTTTCTCTGTGTTGCGCCTGTGCCTATTTTGACAACCTTTTTTGTCGAGAAGATACCGTAGATTCTGTGCCTGGTTTTGGGCATCGTTTTGTCCTTTTATCTGTGTTAACTCAACTTTCGGAGTTCCGAAAGTTGAGTAAAAAGAATTTAAAAAATTCATCCTTTATGATTCATGCTTTATCCTTGTTTTTCATGAGTCGCCTGCAAAAAGTCGAAACTCGCAATTTACAGCTAGC
>CAJXJU010000216.1 GCA_913055195.1 uncultured Desulfohalobiaceae bacterium
TAATCTGGAACATCCTGATCCTGAATGTGATCTTAATTATTGTCCTGGGAAGTCAATAGAGAAAAATATCCAGTTTGCCATGTGCAACTCCTTTGGCTTTGGCGGGACCAATGGTTCGATCTTATTTAAAAAGTTTGAGGAGTAGTTTTAATGATGATGGATGAGTTGAAGTTAAAAGATACTGAAATATTTAAGGCCATTGCCCTGGAAGAAGAACGCCAGATTAGCAAGTTAGAGCTTATTGCCTCGGAAAATTTCACTTCTCTTGCTGTGCGCCAGGCCATGGGCAGCGTCATGACACACAAATATGCTGAAGGCTATCCTGGCAAAAGATATTATGGTGGGTGCGAATTCGTTGACATAGCTGAAGATCTGGCCAGAGAGCGTGCAAAAAAACTTTTTCAGGCCGAGTATGTTAATGTTCAGCCTCACTCTGGTTCTCAAGCTAATATGGGAGTTTATTTCGGTGCTATAGAAATTGGCGACACCATTTTGGGGATGAACCTTTCTCATGGTGGTCACTTAACTCACGGCAGTCCTGTTAATTTTTCAGGAAAACTTTATAATGTTGTTTTTTATGGAGTGCAAAAAGAGACTGGCACCATTGACTATGACCAGGTGGAGAAACTGGCCCTTGAACACAAACCAAAACTCATTGTGGCTGGAGCCAGTGCTTACCCCAGAACCATAGACTTTGCCAGATTTCGTGAAATTGCAGATCAAGTTGGGGCGAAATTAATGGTTGATATGGCCCACATTGCAGGCCTTATTGCAGCAGATCTGCATCCATCACCTATTCCTTTTGCCCATTTTACCACAACCACCACGCATAAAACTCTGCGCGGCCCACGCGGAGGTATGATATTAAGTTCTGAAGAATTTGGTAAACTTTTAAACTCTCAGATTTTTCCTGGCATACAGGGCGGGCCTTTGATGCATATTATTGCTGCCAAGGCCGTGGCCTTAGGAGAGGCATTAAAGCCAGAATTTAAAGAATATCAAAAGCTGGTAATTGAAAATGCCAGAACAATGGCTCAGGACCTGGTAGATGCAGGATTTGATCTTGTTTCTGGAGGGACTGATAATCATCTTATGCTGGTTGATCTGACCAATAAGGACATAACTGGTAAAGATGCAGAAATAGCACTGGATAAGGCAGGCATTACAGTAAATAAAAATACAGTTCCCTTTGAGACCAGATCGCCTTTTGTCACATCAGGTATCAGGCTGGGCACCCCGGCTTTGACTACCAGGGGCATGAAACCAGAGCATATGCACAAAGTAGTGGACTGGATTGTAAAGGCTCTTGAAAGTATGAATAACGATTCAATACTTAATGAAATAAGACAGGAAGTGGAAAAGTTTGCACGGGAGTTTCCTTTGTTTGCCTGGTGATTATGGATAGAATATCCTGGAATGAATACTATATGCGCATAGCCCAGCTAGTGGCGGAAAGATCTACATGTCTCAGGCGCAAGGTAGGAGCTATAGCTGTCAAGGAAAAGCGCATTCTGGCTACCGGGTATAACGGCGCTCCAGCCGGGTTGCCCCATTGTCTGGACATTGGCTGCTTGCGCGAACAGTTAAAAATTCCTTCTGGCCAGAGACATGAATTGTGCCGGGGGCTACATGCTGAACAAAATGTGATCATCCAGGCTGCGGTCCACGGTGTAAGTATTGCGGGCGCTACTATCTATTGCACCACCCAGCCATGTCTTATCTGTACCAAAATGCTCATTAATTGTGGCATAACAGCCATCTATTTTGCAGAAGGCTATCCAGATGATCTGGCCCAGGAAATGCTTCAAGAGGCAGGGATTAAATTTGAGCGCTTAAATTTATGAATTTACAAACTGAAAGCGGTGTTGAATTTTTCATGCGTGAGGCCATTTCTCTGGCCAGGCAGGGCAAGGGCAAAACAGCACCTAACCCCTGTGTTGGTGCGGTTATTGTCAAGGATAATAAAATAGTAGCCAGGGGATGGCATAGGGCCTATGGCCAGCCTCATGCTGAGGTGGAAGCCATTACTGATGCCAGAAGAAAGTCTCTTAATTTAAAAGAATGTTCTCTTTTTGTCACTCTTGAGCCGTGTAATCATCATGGTAAAACTCCACCCTGTACCAGGGCTATTTTAGAGGCAGGCATAAAAAAGGTCTTTGTCGGGATAAGTGATCCAAACCCGAATGTTCAGGGCGGAGGTATCAAGTATTTGCAGTCCAGAGGAGTTGAGGTAAAAACAGGAATTTTAAAGCAGGAGTGTGAGGATCTTATTGCTGACTTTGTTCTCTGGATGCTAAAGAAGAGAGCTTATTCTTATCTTAAAATTGCCTCGACCCTGGATGGGAAAATTGCAACTCGCACTGGTCATTCCAGATGGATAACAAGCCAGAAGGCCAGAGAGGAAGTTCATTTCTTACGTTCTCTGGTTGGGGCTGTTATTGTTGGCGGAAACACCTTTTATTCTGACAATCCCAGGCTTACCTGTCGTCCGCAGGGAGCAACTAAGCCTAATCTTTGTGATAAAAAACAGCCAGTGGCTGTTATCATCACGTCAAGATTGCCTGTATCCAAAGAACATTTTTATCTTCTACAAAACAGACCTGAGCAAACAATCTTTTGGACAACCAGGGAAAAATCTAGTTCTGCTCAGGCTGAGAAATTAAGAAATTTAGGTTGTCAGGTTTGGGGCCTGCCTTTGGAAGATGAGAAGATGGGAAGATGGGAAGTTGGGAAGTTGGGACGAGGGGAAGATAAAAAAAAACTGAACGTCGAACCTCAAAGGCGGGGGTTGGATTTGCGTGTCGGGTTTGAGCGTTTGTTTCAGGAGTATAAAATTTACTACACCTTGTGCGAAGGTGGAGGGGCACTGGCCTTGAGTTTGTTGGAACAGGAACTCGTTGATGAGTTGCATTTGTTTCTTGCACCTAAAATTTTAGGCGATCAAAACGGTATAGCCAGTTTTTGCGGTCGCAGGGTAGAGTCAATGGATGAGGCTATAAATTTGAGACTTACTGAGCTGTCTCAGGTAGGGCCGGATATCTTATTGCGTTTTATGAGAAGTATTGCTGAATAGCCGATAACGTTCAACCATACACCAACACTTATGTTTACCGGGCTGGTTCAGGGAATAGGTGAAATTCAGGCCATTGAGGCCAGGGGGAAAGAGAGTAGGATCCGCATCAGCCCTCTTTTTGCCCTCAAGGACTATGTCCTGGGAGAAAGTATTGCTGTAAACGGTGTATGCTTAACAGTAGAAGACTTTGGGCCTGACTGGTTTTTAGTTTATGCCTCAAAAGAGACCTTATCCAGGACAAACCTGAACCTGCTTGGAACAGGTAGCAAAGTTAATCTGGAACGTGCCCTGGCTCTGGGAGACAGGTTAGGGGGCCACCTCGTTTCTGGACACATTGATTGTCTGGCGCGAGTAGAGTCTATAAAGAAAATAGGTGAGTCCAGACTTTATCGTTTAAGCTTTCCCAGAGAACAGGCTCCCTTTGTTATTCCAAAAGGATCAGTGGCTTTAGACGGGATCAGTCTGACCATCAATAAATGTGGTCAGGACTTTCTGGAAGTAAATATTATACCTGCTACTCAGAAAGAAACCACAATTTCTTTATGGAAACCAGGAACTCTGGTGAATATGGAAACAGATCTTATAGGAAAATATGTGTATCGCATCCTCAGCCCCTGGCGGGAAGCTGAAGACAATTCCCGGGTTTCTCAAGGATTAACTATGGATTTTTTAAGAAAGAAGGGGTTTCTTTGAAGTATGAAGTATGAAGGATGAAGTATGAAGGATGAAGTATGAAGGATGAAGGATGAAGGATGAAGAATGAAGGATGAAGAATGAAGGATGAAGGATGAAGTATGAAGGATGA
>CAJXJU010000217.1 GCA_913055195.1 uncultured Desulfohalobiaceae bacterium
GATTTCGATATTCGAATTTCGGATTTCTCAACTTTCGGAACTCCGAAAGTTGAGTAAACTTAATTTTGTCGGGATGTGGCGCAGTCTGGGAGCGCACTTGAATGGGGTTCAAGGGGTCGGAGGTTCAAATCCTCTCATCCCGACCAGTGAAAACAAGGGGCCATCTGGTGCCTGAAAAAAACTTGGAAGTAAAATTACTTAGCAAAACAGATAATGGCCTATCTCTTATTTATGCTGCCTTCAGGCAGTGCTACAGTGCAGGATTTGTGGGGGATATATGGGATGATCTTGTTTCTGGCAAAATAGAAAAAACCAAACAGGCTGAGTTTATTTCCAGAATCCTGGAATCCGGTCATGAAAGCCCCATTGAGCATGTAAGCTTCACCTTTGCCGTGCAAGGGGTCTCCAGGGCGCTGACCCACCAGTTGGTAAGACATCGTATTGCTTCCTACTCTCAGCAGAGTCAACGCTATGTTGATGAAAGTGAGTTTGATTATATTTTACCCCCCAGTATCGCCAGGATACCAGAAGCCAAAAAAAAATTTGAAAAATGCATGCAAACAATAGGAAAAACTTACCGCGAACTAAAAACAATTTTAGAAGAAAACGGCCAGGGAAAAAAAGCCAACGAAGATGCCAGGTTTGTCCTGCCCCAGGCATGCGAGTCCAAAGTGGTCTTCACCATGAACTGCCGAAGTTTATTTCATTTTTTTGAGCTCAGGTGCTGTGAACGGGCACAATGGGAAATACGCGAAATGGCCTGGAAAATGCTTCGAGTCTTGCGCGAGGAATTACCAGTAATTTTTAGTGTAGCCGGCCCCAAATGTGAAAGGCTGGGGTATTGTCCTGAAGGAGAAAAATTTACCTGCGGAAAATATCCTACCCGGAAAAAAATAAGGAAATACAAAGAATAAGTACTAGCGCATTTATAGATAAATTGAAGATTAACATTTTTTTAATTTATGGATAATAATTATAATTGGCGTGAGAATGTACTTAAAATTGTTCGTGAAGCTGTACCTGTCATGGTGAGTGCCTTATTATTTGGTCTGGTATGTTGTGGTTTATTTTGTGTAGTTGGTGACTTATATTTAAAAGTAAAAATAGATGTGTGGCTATTTATATTTTTGCTTATTTGTGTATTAGTCTGTTTTATATTCCCCGTGCTTTCAAATTATTATCCTTATTATAATTTTGAAAGGTTGGCAATAGTAATATTAATATCTTTTTTTATTTATTTATTTTCATTAAAGTTATTTGAGACTAAATTTTTTCAACAGTCAGTGAATCAGCCAAAAAATAATAGTAATGAAACAGTTAAAAATCAGTCAAAAAACAATAGTTTGGTTCAGCTTTCAGCAGTCAGTGAACCAGCCAAAAAAAGTTTACATAACCACTAACTCTTGTATTTTAGATTTGAAGAACAATTATGTTTTTAGCTAATAAAGAACTAGAAAAACTTAAAAATAATGTTTTTAGCGATGATGTCAATGACGTTATAGTAGGTGAAGTATCTTACGAGTTAAGGATTGGCAATGAAGCATATTTATCTGGCACGAATAAATTGATTAATGTTAAGAAGAAAGGCTATGTTACCATTCAATCTGGTATGTTTGCTGCCCTTGTGACGTATGAAAGAGTGAAAATACCAACGAATAAAATAGGTTTTATTTCATTAAAATTTTCATTAAAATCACAAGGGTTGGTAAATATATCGGGTTTTCATGTAGATCCTGGATATAAAGGGAGGTTAGTTTTTACTGTTTTTAACATTAGCCCTCATCCTATTGTATTAAGGTATAAACAAGAAGCATTTCTACTGTTTCTAGCTGACATAACAAGTGAAATTTCATACAAGGGCAAGCCGTATGAGAAAATAGGATCCAAAATTATGACTCCTTTAACAGGAGAGCAACTTAATTTTGTGCAGGTGGAAAGTAAAATAAAAAGTATAGATGCCAGAGTTAATATGTTAATTGGTACTGGTATTGCGTTGTTCGGTGTATTAATTGGTATAATTGTAAGATTGCTTACTCAGGGACATCATTAATATATGAATACGCTACGCGAGCTTTGTTTAGAAGTTACTGCAGAATGCTATCAAAATTGTCTCTATTGTTCTAGTTTTGATGATTTGACCAGAAAAAATAAGAGCGAACATTTGCCCTTTTCTATTATAAAAAAAGTAATAGAGCAATTTAAAAAGTTGGGCGGGCAGGTGCTTCAGCTTTCTGGTGGAGAGCCGATATTACATCCTGATATATTCAGGATTATATCGTTTGCACATAAAAATATAGAAGATATAATTCTATATACATCAGGTGTTTTTCCTCATACTTATGACCCTTCTACGTTATTTCCTGAATTAAAAGAAATAGGATTGCAAAAAGTTGTTTTTAACTGTCAGGGGACATTAAACATTCATGATAAATTAACTGGCACAAAAGGTGCGTTTGAGAAATTACAGATTTCTATTCAAGAGGCAAAAAAAGCTGGTTTCTGGATAGGTGTACATTATGTTCCTAATAAGCAAAATATAAATTGTCTTGCTGATGTAGTGAAATTACTTGTTGCAACAGAAATAGACGAAATAGCCTTTTTAAGGCTAGTCAAGCAGGGAAGAGCTGTTCGTAACTGGAATCAACTGGAAATGAACGAACAAGAATATTTAGTTTTTTTTCAAAATCTATATGAGCTACATAAGTTATATAAAGAGACACAGACAAAATTTCGCCTTGGTTGTCCTTTTGATTTTATCAAGATATTGTATCCTGATTGGCCTTATATGAGCGTTTGTCATGCCGGTAAAAGTTCATTAGATATTATGGCTGACGGAACCGTGTTGCCATGCCCGGCTTTTAAAGATATTGAAGACGCTTATCTGGGTAATATTTATTCTGATAGCCTGGAAAATATCTGGAAAAATCATGGTTATTTAAAGAAAATAAGGAAATTAAGACCAGAAGACATAGAACAATGTAATCAATGCGAGTTTATGGAAAGTTGTGCCGGGCGTTGTATAGCGCAAAGATATTTAGCTTATGGAAATATATATGATGGCCCGGATCCTTTATGTAAAAAATTGAATTTAATTAAAACCAGGTCAACCACACACCCTGCTCATAATTATGTTGTTAAGATCTCTATGGATATATTTGAAGAAAGAACTAATAAGGTATTCATCGTCTCAAACTCTGTTTAATTATTATAGAGATAATAATAACCTCCTGGATAAAAAAAGTGGCAATACAATACGATTAAAAAATCTTTACAATTATCTTGCCTCTTATACAACCTACCCTGACTATTTATTGATAGGAGAGGCTCCTGGCATAAAAGGTTGTAGATTTTCAGGGGTTCCATTTACCAGTGAGCGTCAACTGGTTGAAAAAATATTACCTTTTTATGGACAACAATCAAGTAAATTTTCCCCCCCATATACAGAAAATACAGCATCTATTTTCTGGAACACTTTAAAAGAACATTTCCCTTCCTTTTTTATCTGGAATAGTGTTCCTTTCCATCCACATCCTTCAGGTAATTATGAAAAAAATCGAAAACCTACAAAAGATGAAATTGAATTGTTTGCTGAACTAACTGAAAATATTATTGGAATATTACAGCCAAAAAAAATTATTGCTATTGGGAAGACAGCCAAATATCTTGAAAAATGTATTAAAAACCTCAAAATGACTCAGGTCAGGCATCCTTCTTATGGGGGAAAGCAGGAATTTGTTATCCAAATTAATAAGCTTTTTGGCAAAAAAATAGTAAAATTAACTCGAAAAACATTATTTTGACAAGCAATGAGTCGCCTGCAAAAAGTAAATTTTTCCGTGCGGGGACAGGCGAACGAGCGT
>CAJXJU010000218.1 GCA_913055195.1 uncultured Desulfohalobiaceae bacterium
GGGTGCATCCGCCAGTAGCGGGAAACCACCAATTTCAGCCGTACTCCTGGGACAGGCGCAAGCGCCTGTCCCCGCCACGCAAGTACTTTAGCGGTAAGTCAATTCGGGCGGATTATGACTATCCCGCTACTGGCGGATGCACCCTTCATTGCCTGGGTTGTGTTGCTTGCATAAGTTGAGCGAGTAGATTAAGCTGCCTTAAATTAACATTCACACCAACATAAAAAAGAGGTAGTTATGAGAAGCCATAAAATGACCAGAGGATTGGAAAAGGCTCCACATCGGAGCTTATTGTATGCTCTGGGCCTGACCAGAGAAGAACTAAAAAGGCCCTTGATTGGTGTTGTTAATTCAGCCAACGAGATCGTGCCTGGCCATCTGCATCTGGACCAGATAGCTCAGGCTGTAAAAGCCGGGGTGCGTATGGCTGGCGGTACTCCCATTGAATTTCCAACCATTGGGGTTTGTGATGGCCTGGCCATGAATCATGAAGGCATGCGTTTTAGCCTGCCAAGTCGCGAACTGATTGCTGATTCCATAGAGATTATGGCTACTGCCCATCCATTTGATGGACTGGTGCTGATTCCCAATTGTGATAAAGTAGTTCCTGGTATGCTTATGGCCATGCTCAGGCTGGATATTCCTGCTATTCTCATCAGTGGAGGCCCAATGCTTGCCGGAGAATATCAGGGCAGGCCCATAGATTTGATTTCGGTTTTTGAAGGAGTTGGTCAGGTAAAAACCGGCCAGATTGATGAAAATGAACTGGAAGAGTTAGAACTCAAAGCCTGTCCTGGCTGTGGCTCATGTTCTGGTATGTTTACTGCCAACTCCATGAACTGTCTGGCAGAGGCCATTGGCCTGGCATTGCCTGGTAATGGAACGATTCCGGCTATTTCCAGCAATCGTATTCATCTGGCCAAGCAGGCTGGTATGCAAATAATGAAGCTTCTGGAAAAGAATATTACGCCACGCATGATAGTTACAGAGAAAAGCGTATCCAATGCGGTGCGGGTGGATATGGCTCTGGGCTGTTCTACCAATACGGTTCTTC
The DNA here is from genome assembly GCA_913055195.1 of uncultured Desulfohalobiaceae bacterium. Lineage (GTDB taxonomy): Bacteria > Desulfobacterota > Desulfovibrionia > Desulfovibrionales > Desulfonatronovibrionaceae > Desulfovulcanus. Next base: position 1,055 of record CAJXJU010000218.1, read on the forward strand.
ATTTGCCAGCTATTTTTGCTGAAGCAGAACTGGAAATAGATCTGGATATTTTTGATAGTTTAAGCAAGACAACACCTAATTTGTGCCGTTTGTCTCCTGCTGGCCAGGATCACCTGGAAGACCTTAACCGGGCAGGTGGCATCTTAGCGGTGATTTCTGAGCTTTCTAAAAAAGATTTAATCAATCTGGATGTATTAACAGTGACCGGTCAGACTTTAGGCGAAAATTTAAATCAACTAAAGCCGAAAGTCTTTGATTATAATGTCATTCGTTCCATTGATAAACCATATAGCCCGGAAGGTGGCATTGCCATCTTAAAGGGCAGTCTGGCACCGCAGGGCGCGGTTGTGAAACAATCAGCAGTAGCGCCGGAGATGATGCAGCGCACTGGCACGGCCAGGGTTTTTGAGTCAGAAGAGGATGCTGTGGCTGCTATACTGGGTGGGCAGATTAAAAAAGGAGATGTTGTAATCATCCGCAATGAAGGGCCAAAAGGCGGGCCAGGCATGAGGGAAATGTTGACTCCTACTTCAGCTATTGCTGGAATGGGGTTGGATAAAGACGTAGCCTTGATTACAGATGGCCGTTTTAGTGGTGGCACAAGAGGAGCTGCCATAGGTCATGTTTCGCCAGAGGCAGCCGAGGGTGGCCCCATTGCTGTTGTTAAAGATGGAGATCAAATTCGTATTGATATTCCAGCTAGAATTCTGGACATTCTCGTCCCGGAGGATGAATTGGAGGCCAGGCTAAAGAATCTGCAAAAAACAGAAAAATCTATCAGGTCACGATTTTTGCGCCGTTACAGTAAGCTGGCAAGTTCAGCCGCTGCTGGAGCCAGGTTTAAGGAATAAATTTATATTACAAGGAGAAGATATGCCAGCCCAACCGTTAGAATATTATAGTTATGAGGATTATAAATGCTGGGATGGTGATTGGGAATTAATAGGTGGTATAGCCTATGCTATGGCTCCTTCTCCTGCTGGACGTCATCAGTGGCTTGTAAGTTGTATTATTAAAGAATTAATGGATAATCTGGAAGATTGTGAGCAATGCATAGTTTTAGCGGATACTGACTGGATAATTTCTGATGATACGGTTGTGAGACCAGATATTTCTGTATTATGTGAGAAAGTGGAAAATTATATTGTTAAAAGGCCTGAGATTATATTTGAAGTTATTTCACCCAGAACTGCCAGAAGGGATGAACATATAAAATTTGAAATTTATGAGTTTGAAAAGGTACCATATTACATTATGGTTTATCCTGATAAATTAACTGCCAGGGTATTTAAGTTAAACAACAATAAGTATGAAAAGGCCGGGGAATTTAACAGGGAAACTTTTTTGTTTGAGGGTTTGCCATGTGAGATAGAGGTAAATTTTAATAATATTTTTAAAAGGTTCAGGTAAGGTATTGAATGGATTGGTCAGAAGAAATTGCATCTAAATATGATGGCTGGGCAGAAAGCAGGCAGGGCCAATTTGTGTTGCAGCATGAAAAAAGGCTTTTTCAGCGCTTGCTTTCACCCTGGCCCAGACGCAGGCAAACGCTGCTGGAACCTGGCTGCGGCACGGGAATTTTTCTGGAATTTTTCTGGGAAGCAGGGTTTGATGTCTCAGGAATTGACAGTTCCAGTGCCATGCTGGCCAGGGCCAGAAAAAGATTAGGCTCAAAGGCAGAATTACATCTGGGTCAGGTGGAAGACCTTCCCTTTGAAGACAATGAATTCGATTTCGTGGCTCTTATCACTGTGCTGGAGTTTTGCTCTAACCCTGAAGCCGTGATTAAAGAAGCAGCAAGAGTTGCTCGCAAAGGTCTTGTTATTGGTTTTTTAAATAAACACTCTCTTTATTATTTGACTCACGGACTAAATTATCCTGGAGTGCGTAAAAGTTTGCTCAGACAGGCTCGCTGGTTTTCATGGTGGCAGATGCGCAAAATAATTCGCAATGTTGTGGGACCAAAGAAAGTGTATGCGCGTTCAGTTTTGCCCGGCACCACTTTGTTCTGGCGAGACCTGCCCGGGCTTAAACATTTTTATAAAATTTTATGGCCGCCATTTGTTGGCTCATTTGTTGGAGTGCGTGTAGATTTAATTAAAGTTGCTCCAATTCAGACACCACTTATGGTATTGGGTTCTGAGCCGGCTAATTAAGTTAGCCCTGGTTTGTTAAAATTTCATAACTCAACTTTCGGAACTCCGAAAGTTGAAAGGCGTAAGCGCCTTCTGCAACTCCGAAAGTTGAGTTAAGTAAGACTAATTTGAATGAGATAGCTCTGCGCTTGATATGCTTTTATCTTGTAAAATTTTTTCTATTGCTTTATCAGCTAAACATGCACCTAATTTTTCGGTATCATTTTTAATGAGTTTTATTTCCTCTGCGTTTACAAAATCTGGGAATAAGTCTGCCCTAAACTGTTCAAACGATTTATAAACAACATTTTTATTTTTTGTACATTTCATGGTTTACCTCCCTAAAATAGTTTTCAAAGAAATGCTGATTAAGATCAGCCGGAAAATAATGTTTTCTTTTTACCCAAACCAAACCATCACCTTTTGAAATTACAGCTACATCTACAGGACCGCCAACAGTTTCCAATGAATCTGTAATTCTTCTTTTAAATGCAGTTAAATTAACAAATGCCTCTGCCATTGCAGCTAATTCATCTTTAGGAAGAGATGTAACCATACGTCACACATCTGTTTCTTCGCAAAATTGTTTACCATATGTAATAATACATGGGGCGCCTGCAAAAAGTCCCTTTTTGCAGGCAATGTTGAATGTTGAATGCTTCACCCT
>CAJXJU010000219.1 GCA_913055195.1 uncultured Desulfohalobiaceae bacterium
TCGATATTCGGATTTCGAATTTCTCAACTTTCGGAACTCCGAAAGTTGAGTTAAGGGAAATATTTAACAAAGGAGAGTAAGATGAGTATTATTACTGATATCTGGGCCAGGGAGATTCTGGACTCCAGGGGTAATCCCACTGTTGAGGTTGAGGTAGTTCTGGAATCCGGTGTGTTTGGTCGCGCAGCAGTCCCTTCAGGTGCTTCAACAGGCTCAAAAGAAGCCCTTGAACTTCGGGACAAAGACGAAAAAAGGTATAAAGGTAAAGGGGTAAGCAAGGCTGTTGCCAATGTGATGGAAGAAATAGCTGATGAGATCATTGGCTATGATGCTTTGCGCCAGGTTGAAATTGATGAAATGCTTATTGACCTGGATGGCACTGAAAACAAGTCCAAACTTGGGGCCAATGCCATTTTAGGGGTATCTCTGGCCACAGCGAGAGCTGCTGCCAATTTTTTGGGTCTGCCTTTGTATCAGTATATTGGTGGGGTCAATGCCAAAGTTTTGCCAGTTCCTTTAATGAATATCTTAAATGGTGGTGTCCATGCCCCTAATAATCTGGATATTCAGGAATTTATGATCATGCCTCTGGCAGCGGAAACATTTAAAGATGCCTTGCGCATGGGCGCGGAAGTATTTCACACTTTGAAAATTATTTTAGCCAGGGATGGGCTATCAACAGCCGTTGGTGATGAGGGAGGTTTTGCTCCAAATTTAAAGACTAACCGTCAGGCATTTGATTACATAATAAAGGCTATTGAGGAGGCTGGCTATCAGCCTGGTTCAGAAATAGCTCTGGCCATTGATGCGGCAGCCTCTGAATTTTATGAGGACGGTAAGTATAATCTTCAGGGAGAAGGCAAGATTTTTACTGCTGATGAACTGATTGACTATTACAAAGAAATCATTGCCGCTTATCCATTGATTAGTATTGAAGATGGACTGGCCGAAAATGATTGGGAGGGCTGGAAAGCCATGACTCTGGCCCTGGAAAATGATGTCCAATTGGTAGGTGATGATATTTTTGTTACCAATCCATCCTTGTTGGCCGAAGGGATCATGCAGGGAGTTGCCAACTCTATTTTGATTAAATTAAACCAGATCGGGACTCTGACAGAAACTCTGGATACCATAGAGATGGCCAAAGAGGCTTCTTATACCACGGTTATTTCCCATCGTTCAGGAGAGACAGAGGATACTTTTATTGCTGATCTGGCTGTGGCCATGAATGCCGGCCAGATAAAGACAGGTTCTCTTTGCCGTAGTGATCGTCTGGCCAAATACAATCAATTATTGCGCATAGAAGAGGAACTTGATGAGCAGGCCATTTACTATGGTCCGGCCATGGCCAGTCAGTTAGGTTAGTTTTATTGGGTTCAACGTCGAACCAGAAAAGAGGTGGTTATGACAATATTGAATGGAAAGGAAACAGCAGCACAGATCAGGCAGGAATTAAAGGAGGAGATTCTTCAGCTGAAAAATCAGGCTGGTCGCGCACCAGGCCTTGCTGTTATTCTGGTGGGAGATGATCCAGCATCACAGGTATATGTGCGTAATAAAGAGAAGGCTTGCGCTGAAGTTGGAATTGTTTCCAGAGGATTTCGCCTGCCAGCAGACATAAGCCAGGCTGACCTGGAAAATAAAATTCGAGAGTTAAATGATGATCAAGAGATAGATGGAATTCTGCTTCAACTGCCTTTGCCTGAAGGTCTGGACAGCCAGAGGTGTCTTGAACTTATTTCTCCGGAAAAGGATGTGGATGGCTTTCATCCTGTTAATGTAGGAAAATTGACTCTGGGTCTGGATGGTTTTCGCTCATGTACTCCGGCCGGGATTATGACATTGCTTAAGCGATATGATTTAAGTGTTCAGGGCAAAAAGGCCGTGGTTATTGGCCGGAGTAATATTGTGGGCAAACCTCTGGCCCTGATGCTCTTACAGGAGAATGCCACAGTAACTATCTGTCATTCTCGCACTAAAGATTTGCCCGCGGAAGTCAGGCAGGCGGATTTTGTTTTTGCTGCTGTAGGTAGGGCTAAATTTGTGACCGCAGATATGGTGAAAGACGGCGCAGTGGTAGTTGATGTAGGTATAAACCGAACTGAACAAGGGCTGGTAGGGGATTGTGACTTTGATAATTTAAAAGATAAAGTCTCGGCCATTACCCCTGTGCCTGGAGGGGTCGGTCCTATGACCATTGCTCAACTTCTGGTCAATACTGTGCAGTCTTTTAAAAATAGGGGTAAGGGATAAGGGGTAAAAGGGGTAAGGGACAATATATTTTCTATCCCTTACCTCTTACCCTTTACCCCTTTACTACGACACAATCATCCCCGCATAACCAACCACTTTAGTATAATCGCCATTTATATCGCCAGAAGTTGCATAGGCAACAAGTCTGGCCCTTGTTGCTCCAAGGATTTTTGCACATGCAAGACCCAGGGTCATGGGTAAAACTCCGCACATGGAAATATTTTCCTGCGCTACAATATTATAAAGTCCTTCTGGATTCAGGTTCAGGATTTGTTCAATGGCTTTTTTATCCTGTTTTTGGGCCTGCTCATGTGAAATATAATGGCTCATGTCCGAACTAACTACCAGGGAGATATTATTGTTGTATTGTTGGCTTGAGAGTACTTGAGCCAATTTTTGACCTAACTGGAAAAGAATTGCTGGATTATATTCAGAAACACTTATGGGCACTATTTGAAAATTATTATTTATGGCCCATAAGAAAGGCAGCAGTACCTCAAGAGAGTGTTCATAAAGATGTGCCTGATAGTCTGGTGTAATTTCTGGAATTTTTGCAATTTCACTGGCCAGGTTTTCATTTATCTGCAAATGTCCACCCGGAAAAAACCATTTCCCATCAGGCCACAGAGCGATTCGCGCTCCGCGGCCAGTGTGATTTGGTCCTAACAAAATAATGGTTTTACTCAAATTGGCCTGAGATAAGGTTTGACCGGCAATAGAGCCTGAAAAGATATATCCGGCATGAGGAGCCATGGCCAGAATGGTTTTTTTCTCATCAGGTTGCCCCTGAAGCAGTTTCTGTACCTGCTGCTGAAGAGTCGCTGCTGTGCCTGGATAAAATTGTCCGGCAACAATTGCTTGTCTGTCCATTTATTTTCCCCCATTTAAATATTTGCTTGCTTCCTTGAGCAATGGAATTGAGTTGAGGTCTGATTTAGCCATTTTGCTAAATAAAGAGTCTGGTTTTTTGTTGATCAGTTCGGTCAGGATTTTTTTCCATGTAGCAGTATCACCGTTTATCTTATAAAGTTTTGCTAATTGATACTCAAAAGCAGGCCAGTCAGGGTCAGACTCTTTAATATATGTACCCAATTCCAGGGCCCAACCCAGTGCTTCTTTTTTTCGACCTGTTTTTTCAGTAACCTGTATCAGGAGTTCAAGGCAAGATTTTATTTTTTCCACTTCTTCTTTTGTTTCCAGAAAAATAGATAGAGCTTCTTGAGCAAAGACATATACATTTTCAAGGTCACCCTGTACCAGAGCATCCTGAGCCAGAAAGTAAAGGGCATAAGAGCGTTGTTTTTTGGGTAAATCTATATCCGCGGCCAGTTTGCGCCATAATGGCAAAGCCTTTTCTGGGTGTCCGAGTTTTTCATAGGCCAGTGCAGTAGCATAGCGCAATTGTCTATAGGCCAGTGCAGTAGCGGAGCGCAATTGTTTTTTTTGTTCAGGAGGTAAGTCCCACTTCAATCCTTTTTTGCCCAGTTCTATGATTTTTTCCCAGTTTTTAAGTCCGATATAGATATTGAGCATAAGCCCCAGGGCTGCATAATTATTCTGGTCAACATTCTTTTTATTAAGAACAAATTTACCCAGTTTGAG
>CAJXJU010000220.1 GCA_913055195.1 uncultured Desulfohalobiaceae bacterium
GATCTAAAATTCAACACTTAAAACTTTCCTGCCAATGTCCCATATATTTTCAGTCTCTGAGCTTACATCAGCCATCAAAGAAGTTTTAGAAATCCAATTTCCCTTTGTTTGGGTTAGAGGACAGGTATCCAATATGGCCAGACCCGGGTCTGGCCATATTTATTTTACCCTTAAAGATGAGCAAGCCAGTATTCAGGTAGTCTGGTTTAAGGGCAGTCAGGGTTTTTCTCAAAAAGATGGAGTGAGCCTGGCTGAAAACTTACAGGATGGCCAGGAAGTCCTGTGCGCAGGACGAATTGGGGTTTATCCGCCGCGAGGGACATATCAACTCATAGCTGAACTTGTTCAGGAAAAGGGATTGGGAGATCTGTTTCTGGCTTTTGAGGCTTTAAAAAAGAAGCTGGCAGGTCTTGGTTATTTTGATCCTGAACATAAAAAAAACATTCCATATCATCCGGAGAAGATAGCCGTAATAACTGCCCCGCACGGTGCTGCTATTCAAGACTTTTTACGCATTGCCCGGGATCTGGGACTGGGTAGCGAAATAAGAATTTATCCCAGCCTGGTTCAGGGAGATCAGGCTCCAGAAGAGATTGTCCGGGCCATAAACCTGGTCAATGCACACAATTGGGCAGAGGTTCTGGTCTTAATTCGTGGCGGCGGATCATTAGAAGATCTCTGGGCCTTTAATACCGAGGAAGTAGCCAGGGCTGTATTCGAGTCTAATATTCCCATATTAACTGGTATTGGCCACGAAATCGATACGACTATTGCTGATCTTGTTGCGGACAAACGCGGTGCAACCCCCAGCCATACGGCCCAGCTTCTCTGGCCGGAGCGAAAAGTGTTGCTTCAGGATCTGGATGAGCAAGAGATCAGACTACATGGCGGTTTAAAAAAATTTTTTGCTCATAAAGAGACTATATTGCAGCAAATGCACAAGGCCCTGACCTGGTTGAGCCCTGAAAAACAGGTTCAAAGAATCGAAGAAAGGTTTGAGCACATGAGGGAGATGTTAGAGCAGGCATGGGAGGGGTTTGTGCGTCGTCAGGAAGATAAGTTGAATTTACTGGAAAAGGGGTTAAAAGCGGGATTTGGCCCTGACTACTGGCAGATCAGGTTTCAGGTTGTATCTACTTATGAAATGCACTTAAAAACTAATATTCAGAAACTTTTGAGCGTTAACGAAGCTAAACTGGATTTGACAGAAGAACGGCTGTCCGGCCTTGATCCCTTAAAGCCTCTGGCCCGTGGATATAGTCTGGTGAAAATTGAGAAGACCGGGAAAATTTTACGTCATAAAGAGGAAGTAGAACCTGGCGATAAATTAGGCATCAGGCTGCTGGAAGGTTCAATCAGGGCAGAGGTACTATATGAAGTAGGAAGTAGGAAGGATGAAGGATGAAACCTTTAAGTGTTAGCCCGGGTTTGTCAAAGCTTCATAACTCAACTTTCGGAACTCCGAAAGTTGAGAAACTTTAATTGTCAGGAGAATGCAGGTGCGGATTGTAGAGGCCTATATTGATGGCTTTGGAATATTTTATGATCAAAAATTAACTGATATTAAGCCAGGCATAAATATTTTCTGGGGCAATAATGAGGCCGGTAAATCTACGTTGCTGGCCTTTTTTCGTTCTGTTTTATTTGGTTTTGAAGGAGGCAGGCAAAGATTTTATCCTCCTCTAAAAGGAGGCAGACATGGAGGAAGAATTGAGCTGCAAGCTCCAGGTTTAAGTCGCATAATTGTTGAGCGCTACAATGGGGCAAAAGGCGGCGATCTTAAACTTATTTTTTCAGATGGCACAAAAGGAAGTCATCAGGACCTGCAGGCCCTTTTTTATGGGGTAAACCAGGAAATTTATAAAAATATCTATGCCTTTAGCCTCACCGAACTTCAGACTTTGCAGAGCTTGAACAACGAACAGATCAAGGGAGTTATTTATGGCGCTGGCCTGGGCGCTGGTATCACTGATGTTCTGGCCTTAAGAAAAAATCTGGAAAATGTGGCCAATGAGTTATTCAGACCGAGAGGACAAAAGCAGTTTATCAATAAAAAGCTTAGAGAACTGGACCAGGTTCAAAAAGATCTACGCCAGGCGCAAAGGGAGTTTGAGCGTTTTGAGGAGATAAAAAAGGAGCTGGACAACCTGGAGACAGCCCTGGTTGATTTGAGGGCAAGGCGGGAACAACTGAGATTTGAGGCTGGCAGGATAGAAAGCCTAGTCAAGTATTGGGATTTATGGATTGAAAACAGGGAAATAGAAGATGAGTTCAAGGAACTGCCAGAGATAGAATACTTTCCGGAAAATGGCCTGGACCTTTTAGCCAGTATAAATGAGAAGTTAAGAGAGCGGGAAGAACGGCTACAACAATTGTTGCAGGAAAAAAAAGAGGCGGACCTTAAAGTTACAGATCTGCTGGTTCATGAAAATATAATAGCTCATAAAGATGAGATACGCTTTCTGGTTCAGGATAAAAGCGTCTATCAGGAATGTCTGAAAAAAATACCTGTGCTTAACCAGAACCTGGTTTCTTTAGAACAAAAAATGGGCGAAATTTTGTCCACTCTTGGGGCAGGATGGACAAAAGAAAAAATAAAAAGTTTTGATCTTTCTTTGTTTACCAGAGATAAGTGTCGTAAATTTGAACAGAAAATATCCTCTGCAGAAAGTGAAATTGAGCTAATTGAGCAGAAATTAAATGAAAATAAGCAAGAATTGCTTGAGCTGGAACGGGAGATTATCTTTTTACAGGAAAACCTGAAAGAGTTAGAAAAGAATAGACTGGATTGTTCTGAACACGATGTAAAAGCAGTTGTTCAGGGCTTTAAAAGGTTCCAGGCATGTGTACATGATTTACAGATAAAAAAAGAGCAGATTGAAAACGAAAAAAACGAATTAAAAAATCTTCTTTCCAGTATTGACGTGGCCTGGACAGAAGATGATCTGCAAAATTTTCCTGTTTCCCGGGAAGTTGAACAAAAATGGCAGGAGTTTGTTCAAAAAGAAGAAACAGTTCAGAATGCTTTAAAGAGCATTGAAAACAATTTGAACTGGTTAAGACAAAGCCTGGAGCAGATACAGGAAGATATTGAGAGCAAAAAAAAGGAACTGGATGCAATTCAAATTAAGGTTCAGTCTGACAAAGAAATAAGATTGCAAAAGGAAAAAATAACGGCCTTAAACAGATTGCTGGAAAGAAAAGATGTGCTTGAAAAAGAAAGAGAGGAATTGTCAACTTTTGCTTCCACTATAGATTCTCCTGAAAGCAGGGATAAGCTGTTTTCAACAGGTCTTGTGCTCACCATTTTAGGATGTATAGGTCTATCTTTTAGTTTATTTTTTAAAAATAGTGTCCTGATAATACCTTTTGCACTTTTGTCAGCTCTTGGGGGAGGAATTCTGGGGCGAAGATTATGGCAGAAATTTAAGAGATTGGAGCGCATTGATCTGGCAAAACAAAGGTTTGGAGAATTAAACGAGAAAATCGCAACAATTGATTCTCAAATTGCTGGTCTGGCAGATGAATTACATATAAAAAATGATGTAACTTTAGAGTTGTTAAATGAATTAGATTATGCTTTAGGTGAGCAGCTTGTTTTATGTGAGCAAGAAAGGTTGTTGAGCAAAGAATTAAATAGGCTGGACTTAAAGGCAGAGAAAATAAGAGAAAAAATAACTAGCCTGACCAGAGAGCAACAAAAAAAATTGCAAGAAGTAAAGGCTGTTGAGGATGGTTGGGCAGAATTTTTAAGGCAGTTGAATTTTTCATCTCCTGTTTCCCTTCACCTTTTCCCTCGCATTATGGATAAAATAGTCAGGGCAAAAGAGAAGCTAAGTGATTTAAATGT
>CAJXJU010000221.1 GCA_913055195.1 uncultured Desulfohalobiaceae bacterium
AAAAATTATTAAATTCAATCAACATATTTTCATTTAAATGTGAATCTACAAATTTTGATATATACATATATGATTCAACAAACTCATCAAACAATTCTGAAATACTATTAAATTTATCAATAATATGCTCTTTCTTAAGAACTTCAAAAACATCTTCACATTTTGTATTGATGTCTTTTAAAAAATCATATTTATTTTTTAAACACAAAATAAACTGTTCTACACCTTTTTCTAATAATGTTAATTTTCTTGCTATATCAGAAGCACTTTTTGATGAAGACTTAATATAAACTAACGATTCATAAAAAGCATATATTAAAATATAGTTCCTACCTTCAATCAAAGCTACCTGATTTTCATAAAAACTAAATTTACAATATGCTTTAAATAGCCTACCTAAAAAATTATCATTACTCATCTATACTTCCTTAAACTCATCAAACCATTGTCTTTCTTTTTTTGAATAATTATTTTTTGCATTAGCCACTGAACCTTTTGAAGCTCTTGAAGATAAAGAAACAACTTCATAACTTTTAATTTCTTGCTTTGTTTGATAGTATTTTTCTTCTAACTCTTTTGACATCTTTTTTATTTGTACCATATTATACTCCTTTTATAAAAATAGCTCTTCACTCAAAGCAGCTTTGAGTGATTCTATTTTAATTTTATCAATCAGTTCAAATTCTTTATCAAGATTTTCATTAGATACTTTTATAGACTCTAATACTTTATCTTTATCATATTCTTGCCCATCTTCACTCACACTACTATAACCATTCAAAATCTCATCTAATTCTTTTGCCATAGTTTCATAATTTTCATACATTTTTTATCTCCTTTAAATTTTTATCAAACATACTGTAGCTTTGTGAAAAAATTCCTCTCTTATTTATTAATCTTTCTTTTAAATTCAGCATAGTTTCATTATTTAATTTAAATCCAAATTTTTGCTGATATCTTATTAAGATGGTTGATTCTAATTTATCATATTTAGATGCAGTAGCATCAAGAACTATTTCACCAATAATTTTATTATTTTTATATTCATTTAAAGTTGTAGCTCCTATACATCTTAGCTTCCCATTTGCTAAAAGTGGTTTTAGAATATTTGAAGCGTCCATAGAAGAGTTACCAGCACTTCCAGCACCAACTATTGTATGTATTTCATCAATAAAAAGGATGTCATGCCTGTTGAGACTGGTCAGAACAGCAGCCAGGTCTCCGCTCTTTTCAAGAACAGGGCCGGATGTGCTAACCAGATTGACTCCCAATTCACTGGCCATGATCTGGGCCAGGGTTGTCTTGCCCAGGCCGGGATTACCATAAAGCAGGGTGTGATCTAATTGCTGTCCGCGCTCTTTGGCAGCTTGCAGATAGATTTTAAGATTCTGGCGTACGTCGGTTTGACCAATAAATTCATCCAGGCTCCCGGGACGAACGCTTACGCCGCTTACGCTATTTTCTTCCATTTTAACTACCAGTTTGCCTGTATTTATTTAAGGCGTTTGTTCTGTCTTTTTAACACTTCTCTGATGAGTGCGGCAACATCCAGGTCTGGTTCTCTGGCCAGAACTTCAGTAATGACAGGTATAATTTCCTGGGAGTTATATCCAAGTGAGAGCAGGGCTGCCACAGCATCGTCAAAAACAGAAGGAGAAGACGCTGTTTGCGTTTTTGGAGTAGTAGCGGCTGGCATAAATTGCAATTTATCTTTTAGATCAAGTAAAATACGACGGGCTGATTTAGCGCCAATGCCAGGTACAGCAGTTAGTCCTTTTTCATCTTCTGCCGCTACCAGTTGACTGAGCTGGGCAGGAGTAAAGCAGTTCAGCACGGCCAGACCGAGTTTAGGGCCGAGTTTGGGGATGCCAAGTAAAATAGCAAAGGTGTCTCTCTCTTCTCTGGTAAAAAAACCATATAAGTCCAGAGTATCTTCCCGTATCACAGTATAAATATATATTTCTACCTCCTGATCCGTGTCAGGCAGGTGTTGCATGGCTCTGGGAGAAAAAAAGACTTCATAACCAACTCCGCCTGGCGTGAGAACGAAACAGGATTTTTCTCCTTTGAAAATAATTTTACCCTTGAGATAAGCGATCATAATTTGTGTCTTCTTATTTTCTCAACTTGCTCAATTTGTAACGCTAATTTGCGCTGATTTAAATGGGCTATGGCCACGGCCAGAGCATCGCTGGTATCTTTGGCCCATTTTTGTCTGCAATTAAGAAGCTGGCCCACCATAAAGGCTACCTGAGTTTTATCAGCCCGGCCCGCTCCAACCAGAGATTTTTTTATTTTTGTGGGTTCATAAGAAAACACTGGTAATTGTTGGGCAGCGCAGGCTACTAATGCTGCCCCTCTTGCCTGCCCCAATTTTAAGGCCGCACTGGAATTAAAGGCTGTAAAGACTTCCTCTACTGCGGCTTCATCAGGTCTGTACTTTTCAATTAAACTAACTAACCCGGTAAAAATATATCCTAAACGCCCGGCTAAATCTTTACTCGGGCCTGGCCGGATGGTCCCTGCATCCACCAGAATCAGCTGACCGGAAGTCTCTCTTACAAAACCATAGCCTGTGCATCTGGAACCCGGATCAAGGCCCAGAACCAGAATGTCATTTCGACTTGGCTCAGTAACCTTTTTTTTGTTCAATGTTTTATGTTCTCCGCTTTCTCCCGTTTAACCTTCCAATTCTTTTAGCAACTCATCAGGCAACTCAAAATTGGCATAAACATTTTGTACATCATCATGATCATCTAAGGCTTCATAGAGCTTTAACAATTTTCTGCCAGTTTCCATATCTACACTGACTGTATTCTGGGCCACATAAGTTAATTCTGCTTCAGTATATGTTATTTCTGCCTGATCATAAGCCTCTTTCACAGTATTAAAATCTTCTGGCGCGCACCTGACCTGCCATACTTCACCATCGTCAATTACGTCTTCCACGCCTGCTTCCAGACCAACCTCTAACAATTGATCCTCATCATACTTATTCTTTTCAAAGGAGAGGACGCCTTTTTTTTCAAACATCCAGGCCACACAGCCGGATTCTCCCATTGAGCCACCATTTTTACTCAATATATGGCGAACTTCTGCAACTGTTCTGTTTTTGTTGTCAGTAGCCGCATGAATAAGCAGGGCCACTCCGCCAGGGCCATAACCTTCATAAACCACTTCTTCGATGTTTTCTGCTGCCAGTTCTCCTGTACCTTTTTTAATGGCTGTTTCAATCTTGTCTTTGGGTAAATTTACGCTTTTGGCCTGCTCAATGGCTGCTCTGAGCCGGGGATTGGCCTCTGGATCGCCTCCGCCCATTTTGGCCGCCAGCATTAATTCTTTGGTCACTTTGGTGAAAATTTTCCCCCGCCTGGCATCCTGTCTGCCTTTACGGTGTTGAATATTATGCCATTTACTATGTCCTGCCATCTATTTCCTCCTTTTCCCCTTTATACCCAAGTCCCACCAGAAACATTTCTTTGCTCTCAGCCCTGGAACTTCTGGGTTTAAATTGTTTGACCTTTGTAAAATATTTTTTCATCTCCTGTACCAGATTTTGCACATCTGGCCCTAAAAATATTTTGGCTACAAAATTTCCTTTTATTTTAAGCCACTTGCGGGCCAGATGCAAAGCCTGTTCAGCCAGGTTATATGATCTGGCCTGATCAGTAAATTTGATGCCGGTTGTCCTGGGAGCCATGTCGCTGATGACCAGATCAAATGGAGCGTATTGTTTTAAAATCTCCTGTAAATCAGCATCAGAAGGGGTGCATCCGCTGGTAGCGGGATAATCGTCTGCTGTCAGGATTGACTTATCGC
>CAJXJU010000222.1 GCA_913055195.1 uncultured Desulfohalobiaceae bacterium
ATCAATGACATAATCAGCACAAGCAACAACATCCAGATTGTGTTCAATAATAACAACTGACGCGCCTTTATCAACCAGTTGATTTAAAACCTGAATCAGTTTGCCCACTTCATCCATGTGCAAACCTGTGGTTGGTTCATCAAGGATGTACATGGTGCCAGGCAGGCTGCGTTTGCCAAGTTCTCTGGACAATTTAATGCGCTGGGCCTCGCCGCCGGATAAGGTAGTGGCTGGCTGTCCTAATTGTAAATATTCTAAACCAACCTGTTCCAGTATTCCCAACTTGCGCTCAAGAAGAGAATAATGGCTGAAAAATTTTCTGGCCTGACGAACTGTAAGGTCTAAGACCTGGGCGATATTCAGCCCTTTATACTCAATATCCAGGGTCTCACGATTATACCTTTTGCCTTTACATACCTCACAGGTAACAAAGACATCAGGCAGGAAGTGCATTTCTACACGGATCACACCGTCTCCCTGACAGGCCTCACATCTGCCTCCCCGGACATTAAAACTAAACCTGCCTGGTTTATAGCCGCGTTTCCTGGCCTCTTTAGTGGAGGCAAAAATTTTACGAATTTCATCAAAGATTTTTGTGTATGTGGCTGGATTGGATCTGGGGGTCCGGCCAATAGGTGTCTGGTCAATGGCAATGATTTTTTCAATTTTTTCCAGACCTTCAATACCTTTGATAACACCCGGGTTTTCCACTTTTATCCCTCTGGCCATGGCCAGGTGCTTATACAATGTATCCATGACCAGAGAACTTTTACCTGAACCAGAAACTCCAGTGACAACAGTCAGGCAGCCAAGAGGGATCTGGCAGTCAATATTTTTCAGGTTATTGGTCTGAACGCCCTTGAGTACGAGATAATCCTTTGGTCTTCTTCTTTCCTGGGGCCGTTTGATTTTAAGTTCGCCGCGCAAATATTTGCCAGTTAAAGAATGTTTACACTTTAATAATCCCTCTACATCGCCACTATAAACAAGCTCTCCGCCCAGAGCACCTGAGCCAGGGCCAAGTTCCAGAACATGGTCTGCGGCCCGAATAGTTGCTTCATCATGTTCTACCACCAGGACGGTATTGCCCCTGCTTTGCAGGGCGCGCAAGGTTTTGAGGAGCCGGTAATTGTCCCTGGGGTGCAGGCCAATACTTGGTTCATCCAGGACATAGGTAACACCAACCAGACCTGAACCCAATTGGCTGGCCAGCCTTATGCGTTGTGCTTCGCCGCCAGAGAGTGTGGACATATTGCGCGATAAACTCAAGTAATCCAGGCCTACATTGACCAGAAATTCCAGTCTGTGTTGTAGTTCCCTGGTTAAAGGTGCAGCGATCTTGTTTTGAACTCCGGAAAATTTTAGTTTTTTAAGCCATGCAAGCGCCCGGGCAATGGACAGATTGGTGAAGTCAAAGATATTTAAGTCCTGGACATACACAGCAAGGCTTTCTGGTTTAAGCCTTGCTCCTTTGCATGCAGGGCATGGCCTGGTCTGCCGAAAACGAGCAAGTTCGTCCCGCCAGACACGCCCCAGGTGATAGCCCTGTTCAAGTAGATTTATTACTCCTGGCCAGGGTAAGGAAGCATGACCGTAAAAAAGGGCATCCAATGCTTCCCGGGAAAATTCTTGCAATGGAGTATCCAGGGTAAAGCCAAATTTTTGGCCCAGTTGTTTAAGATGTTGCGCGTAGCGCTCAAAGATTTTGGACCGCTTCCAGGGGATGATGGCGCCCTGGTTAAGGCTTAAGCCCTTGTTGGGAGCGATGAGGTCGGGTTCAAAATACTCCACACTGCCCAGGCCAGAACATTTGGGACAGGCTCCCTGCGGGCTGTTAAAAGAGAAAAGGGCCGGGCTGGGTTTGGGCAGAGAAAGTTTACACGTGGGACAAACAGCCTGGGTGGAAAGCAATATGTCTTCCCCATCGAGCAGGGAGAGAATTAGGCTGCCCTGACCATAATTTAAGGCCAGCTCAACAGAATCCGCCAATCTTTTGCGTAAATCTGCCTTCATAACAAGGCGATCCACCACCAGTTCAATGGTGTGGCGCTGATTTTTATTCAAGTCTGGCAAAGGGTCTAAAAGGCATATCCTGCCGTTGATGCGGACACGTACAAATCCCTGGCTTTTTAGTTTTTTCAGAAGTTCCTGATGAGTGCCTTTTTTATTGTTTACCAGAGGACTTAAGAGGAGAAATCTTGTTTTTTCAGGCAAGTCTAAAATGCGGTCGATGATTTCATCACTGGTCTGGGCTGAAATGGGCAGATGGCATTCTGGGCAGAAGGGCGTGCCCAGGCGAGCAAAAAATACGCGCAAAAAATCATAAATTTCAGTAGTTGTCCCCACAGTAGAACGGGGATTTCGGGAAATAGTCTGCTGCTCTAAAGAAATGGCCGGAGAAAGCCCTTCAATCTTATCTACACAGGGTTTGTCCAATTGGGGCAAAAATTGACGCGCGTATGCGGATAAAGATTCAACATATCTTCTTTGCCCTTCAGCATAGATAATATCAAAAGCCAGGGTAGATTTCCCTGAGCCGGAAGGGCCGCAAATGACCACCAGTTTATCCCTGGGAATGTCCAGAGTCAGGTTTTTCAGGTTATGGTGCCTGGCACCTTGAATATGGATGAATTTGGAGTTCATTTTATGATTTAACTCAACTTTCGGAGTTGCAGAAAGCACGTTTTCTTCCATGCTGGTCAAAGGTCTGGACACGTCTAAGCTCGTTTTCGGGCTGTGCATAAACTGGTTTAGTTGAATAATATTGTCCTCTCTTTTAAATTTATTTCAGTTGTATCTCGATAAGCTGGAAGAATAAATGCCGTATGCACAGCTTTTCCGAAAACTTCGCTAAGACGTGTTACCCAGACTCTTTGTAATGCATGTCAGAAAACGTGCTTTCTAAAATGGTTGTAATATCAACAAATTAACGAACTCAGAAAGTTGAGTGGTTTAAATTGTTCAGGACATTAGGTTTAAGTTGATATTACCAATAATATAAAGAAGTTATGCTGTGAAGGGTATGTGGAAATATTTTTTAACTTATTGATATCGTTATAATTTTGTGAATGGAAGGAGCTTTTAGGATTATTTGTTGACATTAGATTAATGATCTGTGATGGTCTAAGATAGAAATTAAAATAGTGTGATAATTATGAAATAAATGATATAAAAGACAATTTACAAGTCAAAAGAATGCTTAGTCACTTATGGGAATCATGATGTGATTTGTTGTTTTTTCGATAAATTATGTTATAGTTTTTTTAGTATAATAATATTTAAATTTTAATATTTAACAATGAGAAAGTAGTATAGTGGTAAATGAATATGGATAGTATTTATTCGGTTTGTATTCTATGTAATAAAACAAAAGAACTTTCGCAGGATAAAGAATATTGCATTGTAAAGGATAAGGAAAAACAAGAAACTTATAAAATTGGATTTCATGAATATGCAAAAATATATTCAATACCTGGACTTTATGAGTATATTTTTTATGATAAGCTTAGATGTTGCTCACCTGAGAAGGTTTCCAGTCTTCTTGAACGTGCAATCAAAGCTGACTCTATTGATTCGAGTGATCTTTATGTATTAGAACTCGGTGCGGGAAATGGAATAGTTGGAGAAAAGTTGTGCAAAATAGGTGTTAGAGCTGTATGCGGAATTGATATAGAAAAGCTCGCAGAAAAAGCAGTAAAAAGAGATCGCCCAACGGTTTATGAGGATTATTATGTAGTTGACCTATAAATTTTATTGATATAGTTAAATTTGATGTTTTTAATATTCTCGCGCCAAGCCG
>CAJXJU010000223.1 GCA_913055195.1 uncultured Desulfohalobiaceae bacterium
GGTTGTAACCATTTGAAATCATTAGTCGTTCGCCTGTCCCCGCTAGCTGTAAATTACGAGTTTCGACTTTTTGCAGGCGACTCTTAAATGATAAGCGTCAGCGCTTTTGCGACTTTTTCAGGTATTTCAATCTCCAGATTTTGTAAATATTGTCTGGTCAGAATATCAATCCATTCGCGGGAGGCTGTGATTTTCCTAAAACAAAGCAGATGTTTGCCGTCTCTGGCAAGAAGTTCAAATTCGTTGACCATAATTTTTAAAGGTTCCTGTTCGCCTTTGAGCAGTATTTCTAATTCTATGGTTTTTTTCTGGGAATTAAGTTTAAGATTCAGCATGGTAGCGTACTCTCTTATGGTAAAGAATAGGGTTTTTTCCAGAAATCTGGATAGGATGGCATCTTTTGTTGCGATAAAAGAGGGACGAAACATTTCTTAAAGCTCAAGGTTCGATGTTCGATATTTTGAAAAATATTTGTTATTATCTCCATTTTCCTGTCTGTTGTAAAGTTGATTTAAAAAGAATTTCATTTTATGGCCTAAGTCTCTTCTGAATCAGATTACAAGGAGGGAAAGTATGAAAAGAAGATCTTTTTTGCAAAAGACAGCTCTGGCTGGCGCTGCTGCTGCTACAACATTGTCTGCGCCAAATGTATGGGCAAAGAAGACCTATTTGTGGCGGATGGTTACTTCCTGGCCTCCGGGTCTTCCTATTTTACAAACCGGTGCTGAGCGTTTTGCCAGACGCGTAGAAGAGTTAAGTGGAGGCCGACTGAGAATACAGGTTTACGCTGGTGGTGAACTTGTTCCTCCTCTGGGGGTTTTTGATGCAGTTTCTCAAGGCACAGTTGAGTGTGGGTCATCTGCGGCCTATTACTGGGCAGGACGCGAGCCTGCATGTCAGTGGTTTGCAGCCGTGCCTTTTGGATTTAATGCCCAGGGAATAAATACCTGGATGTATTCTGGCGGTGGATTGAAACTCTGGGAAGAGACTTATGCTCCATTTAATCTGGTACCAAGACCAATGGGTAATACAGGCGTACAGATGGGAGGATGGTTTAATAAAGAAATCAATACTACTTCAGATTTTAAAGGTTTGAAAATGCGTATTCCCGGTCTGGGTGGCAAGGTACTTTCTAAGGCTGGAGCGACAGTTGTTTTGCTGGCTGGAGGTGAAATTTATACTTCTCTTGAGCGTGGTGTTATTGATGCTACTGAGTGGGTTGGGCCTTTGCATGACCTGCGCATGGGATTTTATCAGGCAGCAAAATATTACTACTATCCGGGATGGCATGAGCCAGGAACCTGTATGGAACTTACGATTAACAAAAAGAAATATGAAGCACTGCCCAGAGAGTTGCAAATGGCTATAGATTTTGCTGCTGCTGAGTGTAATACATGGATATTATCGGAATTTGAGGCCAAAAATGGTGAAGCTTTACAGACCCTGGTCAACAAATACAAAGTACAATTAAAATGTTTTCCCAAAAAGGTGCTTCAGGATTTGCGTAAACTGGCAGAGGAAACCCTCGAAGAAGAAGCAAACAAAAGCAAGCAGGCAAGGAAGGTTCATGAGGCATTCAAAACATTTAAAAAGAAAGTAGAGGCCTGGGGAACGATTTCTGAACGAGTCTATTATGATGTGATTGGATAATAATTTTAAATAAATAATACGCCTGCAAATTTGACGGTTTGCAGGCGTATTATTTTATTTGATAGGAGATAAAGAAGATGGCTTTTTTACAGCGGTTCCTGAAATATATAACATTAATAAATGAACAGCTGGGAAAAATTGCTGGTTGGGTAGCCCTGGCCATGGTCCTGATTGTAACTTTAGATGTCATCATGCGCTATTTGTTTAATCTTACTTTTGTATGTGTTCAGGAACTTGAATGGCATTTGTTCGGAGTCTTGTTTTTGCTTGGTGCTGGCTATACCCTTGCCCATGATGGACACGTGCGGGTGGATATTTTTTATCAGCGTCTTAACAAACGTCAGCAGGCATGGATTAATCTGATAGGGGTGATAGTTTTTTTGCTTCCTGGCCGTTTTCTGGTCGTTGATACATCATATAATTTTTTTCTCAATTCCCTTCACATGCAAGAAGGCTCACCTGATCCTGGAGGGCTTCCTGCCCGCTATGTGCTCAAATTTTTTATTCCTTTTAGTTTTGTTATGGTGGGTTTGCAGGGTGTTGCACTGGGGCTGAAGAGTCTGCTGATTATCCTGGGTCACGAGGAGGAAGAGAGTAAATGATGGAAGCTTTACCCGGAATTATGTTTTTGGTGCTTACGATACTGTTAATGCTTGGTTTCCCTGTGGCCTTCACCCTTTTAGGAACTTCCTTGGTTTTTGGGCTGATTGGTTTTGGGTGGGATTTTTTTAACCTGTTGCCTTTGCGTATCTGGGGCGTAATCACCAATTTTACACTCCTGGCTGTTCCCCTTTTTGTTTTTATGGGCGTGACCCTGGAACGTTCTGGTATAGCAGAAGATTTGCTGGAGACAATGGCTCTGGTTTTTGGTCGTATGCGCGGAGGGCTGGCTGTGTCCGTGGTCATTGTGGGTATGCTTCTGGGAGCTTCTACTGGCATTGTTGGCGCCACAGTAGTGACCATGGGGTTGTTGTCGCTGCCTACCATGCTCAAAAGGGGTTACAAGCCTGAGCTTGCTACAGGCACTATCTCTGCGTCAGGCACCCTGGGCCAGATTATTCCACCAAGCATAGTATTGGTTTTGCTGGGGGATATTATAGGCGTCTCGGTCGGTGATTTGTTTATGGGTGCTGTTATTCCCGGCATGCTCCTGGTGGGTTTATATGTCCTCTATATCATTGTTTATGCCTGGATAAAACCTGAAGATGCCCCTTTGATCTCTGATGAGGAGTGGACACGGATTAAAGCGCAGGGTTTGTGGAAAAGAGTGGTCAAAGCTTTGCTTCCCCCTTTAGTGCTTATAGTTGCTGTTTTGGGGTCTATCTTCGCTGGTATTGCTTCGCCTACAGAAGCAGCAGCAGTAGGAGCAAGTGGCGCTTTAGTGCTTACCATCGCCAATAAGCGCCTTGATTTAAAAATGCTCAGGCAGGTGATGGCCTCAACAACGATGCTTACTTCGATGGTTTTTATTATTTTAGTTGGCGCTGGAGCTTTTGGGCTTGTGTTTCGTGGTCTTGGCGGTGATCATATGATCCGCAGTTATATAGGGCATCTTGCTTATGGGAAATGGGCCATACTGGCCATCATTATGGGGCTTATTTTTGTGATTGGATTTTTCCTTGATTTTATAGAAATTACTTTTATTCACATCCCTGTCCTGGCTCCCATCATGAAGGGCTTTGGCTTTGATCCTTTGTGGTTTGCAGTTCTGTTTGCCCTTAACTTGCAGACTTCTTTTATGACGCCACCATTTGGATTTTCGCTTTTCTATTTAAAAGGAGTTTCACCTCCTCAAATAAAAACTGGTCATATATACAAGGGAATCATTCCTTTTGTCATTTTACAGTTAGTAGGTTTATTGCTGGTAGTATTTTTCCCTGAGTTAGCTACCTGGTTGCCCAGGACATTGTTGGGAGATTAAATGCAGAAGGAACATGGAGGGGACAGGCGACTCAGTTGAATTTTTAACAAAAAAAAGGAAATAGTTATGAAATATTTCAACACAGCAGGTCCTGTCAGGTGCGATGAGCATTATTGCTTGCCGCCACTTGGAAGATTTGATTTAGAGGAAATATTATTTTTAATCGATCAAAAAAAATATTTTGTCCTCCATGCCCCGCGTCAAACAGGCAAGACAAGCTGTTTGCT
>CAJXJU010000224.1 GCA_913055195.1 uncultured Desulfohalobiaceae bacterium
TTTCGATATTCGAATTTCGGATTTCTCAACTTTCGGAACTCCGAAAGTTGAGTTTCCTGAGCCTTGCTCCAAAAAAGAACTCGTTTAATCCCATATTTTCATCTGTTTGAAAGGTTCGTACCAGATGAAGAGATTTGTCTTCTTTTAGCAATCTCTCAATCTGGCCTTCGTTTTCATCTGGATTTAAAGTGCAGGTAACATAAATTAGCTCCCCCCCAGAAGGTAGCAACCTGGCAGCACAGTGTAACATCTTGCGTTGCAAAAGAGTAAAATCCCGCAAATGTCCTGGCTTTCTTTTCCACTTAATATCGGGCCTTCGACTTATAACTCCAAGTCCTGAACAGGGCACATCAAGTAAAATTGTTGGTGGCCGTATTTTCAAAGCAGGCTCCAGAGCAGAACCCACAAAGTAAGGAATGTCTGCGCTTAAACGACTGTCCATACCTTTTAATCCTTTGATCCTGCCCGGATGTACATCACTGGCTATCACCTTGCGCCCAAGCCTATACAAAAGAAAGGTTTTTCCTCCCCGACCAGCGCAAGCATCCCAGATCGGCTCTGGCCATGTTTCAGGCTCAAGGGCTAAGATTACTTGCTGGCCTGCATAACTTTGCCTGGAATAATTTATGTGCTGGAGTAGTTGATTGATTAAAGATTTCGGCCCGCGCAAAGCAATAATAGGAGGCTGACAGGCTAAAATTATTCCCCTATCTGCTGCTTTCTTAAGCAATATATCAAAGCATTCATCAGAGTCGTCTATCCTGATCCCTAAAGCCGGCCTGGCAATACTTTGCGTAAGAATCTGACGGGTAAATTCCTGACCATAGGCTTTCAACCACAAATTAACAATCCACTCCGGACAGGAGTAGTATCTGGACAAAAAAATATTTATTGGTGGATTATCCTGCTTAAACAGTCCTTCATCATAACCATCTAACCTGGATACTTTGCGCAATACTGCATTAGCCACATTGGCCAGTCCTCTACCAAATCCTTTTTTTATCCCTGCCACAGCCCAGGAAACCGAGGCATAAGCAGGAATTTTTTCTAAAAATAACAGTTCATATCCAGCCAAACCCAGAATTAGCCTTACCTTTGGAGGTAATTTTTCAGGACGGTGCAAGTAGAGGGAAAGCAAGTAGTCGATACGGCCTTTAAGGCGCAAATACCCATAACAAAGCTCTGTTATCAGCCCCTTATCCTCATCACCTGCGACTTTTTGCAAATGTTCATCCAGGCTGGCTTGCAGTTCCCTGTAGTTATTTAATACTTGAAACAGGACTTTAAGGGCAAGTGCGCGGGCACCAGGTATAGTCATGTCTGAAGAAATTTATCCAGCACCCACTTAACATGGTCAAGGGGCACCAGGGTGTTTATACAGGGGCCGGAAGGTCTCTGGTTAAGAATGCCATAAACAGGAATAGGATAGGTATCCTGGATGCCACTGGCCAGGTCCCGTTCACAGGCCACAGCAATAATAAATTTCGGCCTGGCCTGAACAACAATTCGCCTGGCAATGGTTCCTCCAGTAGCAATAGCCAATTTTACGCCATACCTTTCGCTCAGCTCCAGCAAACCAGAAATCGGGCACCTGCCGCAACGTTTGCAATTATAAATATTATAGGTAAGCCTGATTTTACAGGAACTATTTTGCAAACAATGAGGCATGAGCATAAGGATATCTTCCGGGGCATACTTTTTATGCTCAGCACTAACCAGTTCGTTATTTACTTTGATAAAAGAAGCCCGCACTTTTTGTTTTGGAATGCCTAACAGGCGGCCAAGCAATGTCATTAAAGGTAAAAACAACTTGATGGATAAACCGCGCAACTTCTGGGAAAAAAAGATATTTTTGCCCAGGAGGATATTTATAACCAGACCAAACGAACCCCAGACAATAAAAATAATTATGCCCAAAATCAAAAAACCCAGGATCCAGGGAGCCAGAGGATGAATATTTTTTAAGCCCACATAGGGAACAACCCAAAGCAGGACTAAAATTATACAAATTAAAATGGATGTGCCTGTAATCAGGCCGATAAAAAGCCTTTTGCGCGCTACAAAAGAAGAATCTATTTCCTTTTCCAGAAAGTTTGTCCTGTTATCAGCTGATTTGAAACTATCCGACATTGTTTATAAAAAGAGTTGAGATAAGTGGCCTACGGAATAACAAGCCCCTGTTTGCGATACTCATTCAGCTTATTGCGCAATGTACGCACTGAAATACCCAGAAGTTCAGCAGCCTGTGTCCTGTTGCCACTGGTCTTTTGCAGACTTTTGAGAATCATCCTCTTTTCCATCTCGTGCAAGGGTAAAACTTCATCGTTCTTTTCTATAACATCTTTTTTCTCTTCAGGTTCACCATATTCCTCTAAAGATAACCCATCAGGCCACTCTTCGCCTTCCAGCAAAAAATGCTCAACTTCAATTTTTCCTTTGCCAGCCAGAAGCACTGCCCTTTCCATGAGATTTTGCAACTCGCGCACATTACCAGGCCATTCATAGCTCATAAGCCATTTTCTGGCAGTTTCAGAAAAACCGCTCAGTGTAACATTGTACTCCTGAGAAAACTTACGCATAAAGTATTCAGCCAACAACAAAATATCACTGCCTCTCTCCCTTAAAGGTGGAAGCTTTAAAGGAATCACATTTAAACGGTAATAAAGATCCTGCCTGAACTCTTTTTTTTGCACGCACTCCTCAATATTTCTATTGGTAGTTGCCAGCACTCGCACATCTACTTTAATGGTCTCGGTTCCGCCCACACGGTCGATTTCATTTTCCTGCAAGACTCTAAGCAACTTGGCCTGCAAAGACAGATCCATCTCTGAAATTTCATCCAGCAGGATGGTTCCACCATTGGCCAGCTCAAACTTACCCAGTTTGCGACTGATGGCGCCAGTAAAGGCTCCCTTTTCATGTCCAAAAAGTTCACTCTCCAGAAGATGTTCAGGCAAGGCCGCGCAATTTATAGCTACAAAAGGCATTTTGGCTCTGGCACTGTGATAATGTAAATACCTGGCAAACATTTCTTTACCAGTTCCAGACTCACCTGAAATAAGTACTGTTGCTTTGGAATTGGCAACCCGACGGGCCAGAGCTAAAACTCTTTTTATGCTTGGATGTTCACCAATAATTTCAAACCGTAAATTGCTATCAGTTGCAGGTCCTCTTTTAGTTCGAGATTTTTTATGAGGCAAAATGACCCTGATCTTGTCCCAGATTAAAGGAGTAAGCCAGTAATCCCTGGCTCCCAGTTCCAGAATTCTCCTGGCTTCACTTGCTGAGCCTTGATCTGTAAAAGCTATGACATCAATATCAAAATTCAGTTCGGTCTTTTTTTGCAACAAATCCTCAATCCTGTATCCTGGCAACCTCACCTGAGAAAATATCAAAACAGGATTTTTTTGCTCAATAACCTTGAGCGCACTGGACAGAGATTCGCTCATAATAACTTCCAGGCCATATTCCTTGAAATGAGAAAACAACGGCGTGACCTGGTCAGTACGGGAAATAAACAGGATAGTTTTGTCGGCCATAGAGTTTGCCCATAAACTTATTGAAAAACAATTGCAATCCCAAACACATTGACTTTGTTGGGTTTTAGAAAAAAAATTTACTGCTGTTTAAGGCTTGCCCATCAAGAAAGCCCCTGCTAATAGAGGCCCGACAGAAACAAACATTACTCAGGACTCCCTGGTTAGAAAACAAAATAACTCAACTTTCTGAGTTGAAAAAAGTTCAATATTTTCAATCAGTTACAGAGTCGAATTGTCAGTGTATTCAGTTTTCAG
>CAJXJU010000225.1 GCA_913055195.1 uncultured Desulfohalobiaceae bacterium
TAGCGCAGTCGTTAGGTGCCACTTGAGTAGCACAAAACCAAATAAGTAAGTACATGATTAAACGTTATAACATATTGATTGAGGAATCCAAAGACAAATATCCTGTGTTTTTAATTCCTAATTCTTTGAAAGAATATATAAAATTATATGTTCTTTTTTATAAACATAATACATCAAAAAGAAGAACAAGGCCAAAGATTTTAAAATTGACATGTCATTATAGTAATCCAGAGAAATATTTTAAATACTCATCACCGTCTTCACAGTTTTCTTTGTCTTTAAAGAAATTGATTCAATTATAAAATAACAGGAGAATAGCATGCGGCTTATCCCGTATGGTGAGACGAATTTCAGGAAGTTGAGGCTGGAAAATAATTTATATGTGGATAAGACACCATTTATAGAATTATTAGAGAAGAAAAATATTCAACGAGCGTTTTTTTTGCGTCCGCGTAAATTTGGCAAAAGTTTATGGATTTCAACGCTGTGGCATTATTATGATGAGTATTATAAGGATGAGTTTGAAGCATTATTTGGTGATTTATACATAGGAAAGCATCCAACGCCATTAAAAAATAGATATAAAGTTTTATTTCTGGAATTTAGCGGAATAGAAACAGAAAATAGCACAAAAATAAGAAAGGCATTTAACAGCAATGTATATTTATATTTAAGTTTATTTCTGGATAGATATGGTTATAACATAGAATTGGATAGAGGATTAGATGCGGATGAGATGTTAAAAATCTTTTTACGCATAGTTCAGGATGAAAAGATATATTTGTTGATAGATGAATATGATCATTTTGCAAATGCGATTTTAGCTGATAGCATGGATAATTTTTTACAAATTATGGGTAAAGGCGGATTTGTGAGGTCATTTTATGAGGTGATTAAAAGTGGAGCCATGCTGGGTGTGTTTGACAGAATTTTTATAACAGGAGTTACACCCATTACAATGGATAGCTTAAGCAGTGGCTTTAACATAGCGACTAATATCAGTTTACATAAAGATTTTAATGAGATGTGTGGATTTACTCAGATGGAAGTGGATTATCTTTGTTCTCAGACGCTCTTTGATATTTGTTCTGATATTGATAAGGAAAAATTAAAAGAAGATGTAAAAAGATTTTATAATGGTTATCTATTTACTCCTGCTAAGGGTCAACGGGTATATAATTCTACCTTGATTAATTATTTTTTGTTTCATTTTGACTATGAGGACTGTCATTATCCCTTGAGTATGCTGGATAGCAACATAGCAACTGACTACAAAAAATTAATGGCATTATTTAAGATAGGTGACAGAGAGAAAAATTATGAGGTGTTGCAGGAATTGATATTTAATGGTGAGGCATCAGGCAGGCTAAAGGACAGATATGAAATTGAGCAGGAGTTTGGCCGGAATGATTTTTTGACTCTGTTATTCAGTCTGGGCTTTATTACTATTAAAAAACAGGATTTTACAGACCAGGTGTTTGAGATACCCAATTATGTGATAAAACAATTGTATTTTCAGTATTTTCAGCGGGAGATGGAAAAGCGTGCAAATCTGGACATAGGGACCAGCACATTGAGCAGGAGTTTAAAAAATCTGGGCAGAGGAGATATAAATTTGTTTGTGCAGGAACTTTCCAGGGTAATCAAACATCTGTCTAATCGAGATTTTATGCAGTTTGAGGAAAAACATTTCAAAGCCATAGTGTTGACTCTTTTAAGTTACATGGATTTTTATTTTATTAAGAGCGAGGCTGATGTGGGGAACAGGTATCCTGATATAATGCTTTTGCGCCGCAATCCGTATGAAAATGACTTGAGATATGAATATTTGTTTGAGCTTAAGTGGGCGAAAAAGGGAGAGATTGAGAAAAAGAAGCAAGAAGGTCTTGCGCAGGTCAAAGAATATCTGAATTTGCCAGAGATAAGAGAAAAAAAGGATTTACAGGCTTATGTTCTGATTGGAAGCAAAGATGGGGTACAAATATATGGGTGTATCCGCTAAGAAAAATGTAAATGTGGAGTAAATAAAATGAAAATCAAGGTCAAAAATTTAGGGCCGTTACGGCAGGCTGAATACGAATTAGGTGATTTAACTATTATTTGCGGTAGAAATAATACAGGCAAGACTTATGTAACCTATGCGCTTTATGGTTTTTTTGATTACTGGAAAAGTACATATAACTTTTCTGTAAAAAATATTAATAAACTAATTGAAAATGGTCATATTTCAATCAACCTGTCTGAATATAGAGATAAAATTTCAGATATTTTAAAGCAAGCATGTAAAAAATATCAAAAATTTTTAGACAGGATATTTGCTGCGAGAGAAGGTACATTTGATGATACAATCTTTGAGTTCTATGTTAGGCCTGAGGAGATAAATTTTGATGATGTCGAATATAAGCGCACCATTAGTCTTGCAAAAACAGAGTTTCTGGAGATTTTTAAAGAAAAGGAACATGAAGTATTAAAGATAACTTTATTGACAGATGCTACGGAGTTGGATGTTTCAAAAGAGATTTTGCGAGATTTAATAGGTCGTGCGGTCAAAGAAGTTTTGATGGATAAAATCATACCTGATGTCTTTATTGCCAGTGCAGAAAGAACAGGAGCTGCGATTTTCAGAAAAGACCTTGATTTTGCCAGGAATAGGCTTGTTGAACAAATAGGAGAAAAAAAATCAAAGATAGACATTTTCAGTCTTATCCAGAAGGTAACAGAAAGTTATGCCCTTCCTGTCAGGGATAATGTGGATTTTACAAGACGACTTGAGGATGTGGCCAAAAAACAAAGTGAAATTGCCAAAAAATATCCACATATTCTTGAGGAATTTCGCGACATAATAGGTGGAGAATATCGCATTATTAGAGGCGAATTGGTGTTTGTCCCTCAAAAGGGTAAAAAAGTTCGCCTGTCAATGGGAGAAAGTTCCAGTGCTGTTCGTTCGTTGCTGGATATTGGATTTTATTTAAGACACATAGCAAAACCTGGAGATATGCTGATGATTGATGAACCTGAATTAAATCTCCATCCAGAAAATCAACGGAGAATCGCGAGGCTTATAGCCAGGTTGATAAATATAGGCATAAAAGTATTTATTACAACCCACAGTGATTATATTATAAAAGAGTTAAATACATTAATTATGTTGAATCAACCAGATAAGGAAATTCAACAGATAAGAGAAGCAGAAGGATATAAAGAAGATGAACTCATTTCTTCTGATAAAATTAAGGTATATATGACTAAAACTGATATGGTGTTGCTTGATGGACATAAACGCAAAACTAAAATTTTGACATTAGTGAAAGCGGATATAGATCCGGTTCTTGGTATTGAGGCTGAAACATTTGATAAAACAATTGATGATATGAATCGTATTCAGGATGCTATTATTTTTTGTGGGAGTTAAAATGCTCAAAAAATTATTGACACAATTGTTCCTGGATGACATTATTGTAAATATTTCTCAGAAAGACGGACGTTATTTTGTGCGATTAAAAGAGCAAGGCAAAGATGCAAAGTTGAGGCAGGTAGATATTTATGGTATAGAAAGTGATGTTATATTACTGAATATGGATAAATATAAAAATCAGCAATATGTTTTTAAGGGACAGTTAGGGGAAAATAAAAGATGTGACTATCTTTTGTTGACAGAAATACATGGAAAGAAAATAATGTTGTTTATTGAGTTAAAATCAAAAACATTTAAAAATAGTGAAGTTATTAAAAAATTTAAAGCAACAGAATGTTTAATTGACTACTGCAATGAGATTTTAAATAAGTTTTT
>CAJXJU010000226.1 GCA_913055195.1 uncultured Desulfohalobiaceae bacterium
GCCATGTATGGTTTCTACAGAAGGTTCATGCGCGGCTTATTTTAAGTATATGGTTGGATGAAGGATGAAGGATGAGGGATGAAGGATGAGGGATGAAGGATGAAGTAGGAAGGATGAAAAATGGGAGTATGATGGCTGACAATATGTAGGGGGCGTTGCCCAGAAGAAAGTATGAAGGAGGAAGGATGAAAGCGGAAGTATTGTCAGAATTTTCGCATCTTCCTGTGATTCCTGATGAGCGGGGAGATGATATACATAATCTGCATCTGGCTGACAGGGCAGATTTAATTGTATTTCTGGCAGGGAATCAGTTTATGCTCGCTGCTGAACTTATGCAGGCCTTTCAAAAACAATATCCAGAAGTAGAAAATATCTTTTATGAAACCCTCCCTCCGGGCCTGGAGCTAAAGCAAATTCTAGCGGGTGGAGCCATGTTTCGCGGGCAGATAATTGATGTTTGTCCTGATGTTTATACTTCAGTTTCTTTAAAGAACATGCAGTTACTTGAAGAGGAGGATCTTATTTTTAACGATTATTTTGTTTATGCCCACAACAGGCTTTCTTTGATGGTTGCCAGGGGCAATCCCAAAAAAATTGTTTCGGTTTCAGACCTGGCCCGGGAAGACGTGCGTGTATCTCAGCCTGATCCAGAAGTAGAAGATATTGGGCAGTATATTATAAATATGTATTTAAAGTCTGGAGGGGAGAACCTGGTAAAGATCATTATGCAGGACAAAGTGAGCAGGGGACTTACCAGTCTGACCACTGTGCATCATCGTCAGACTCCCCAGCGGATTATAAATGGCCTGGCAGATGTGGGGCCTGTCTGGCAAACAGAGATTTTGAGCGCCCAGGAAAAAGGACTGCCTGTTGAGGGCGTGGAAGTAGGCCATGATCTGGACCAGCATGAGGCAGTCAACTACTATGTTTGCCGCTTAAAAAAAGGGCTGCATTTAGACAATGGAGAAAAATTTGTGCGCTTCTTAAAGTCCAGACAAACGCAGGATATTTATAGAAAATACGGTTTTGTGCCGGAGGAGTTTTAAGGGGTGCATCCGCTGGTAGCGGG
Organism: uncultured Desulfohalobiaceae bacterium; assembly: GCA_913055195.1. Lineage (GTDB taxonomy): Bacteria > Desulfobacterota > Desulfovibrionia > Desulfovibrionales > Desulfonatronovibrionaceae > Desulfovulcanus. The sequence goes on from CAJXJU010000226.1 coordinate 1,070, forward strand.
AAAGTCATCAGGTGTTAGACTTGACTTGCCGCAAATGTGTATGCGTGGCGGGGACAGGCCGAGCACCTGAGATGTTAAGTCAGGATTTGTCTGAATAGTGTCTGTATGTTCAGGTGCTCGGCGCCTGTCCCTGAAGTACGGTGAAAATTGGTGACACCCGCTACCAGCGGATGCACCACGGAGGAGTTTTAATGGCCGGAGATATTTTAGTTATAGATGATGAAAAAAATTATCTTCTTATATTAGAGGCTATTCTACAGGAAGAAGGATATACAGTAACAGCTTTAAGTGATCCTGAAATGGCTCTGGTTTATCTGGAAGAGTCTGAGGTTGATGTGGTCATTACAGACATGAAAATGCCTGGCCTTAGCGGGCAGGATGTGCTGGAACATGTCAGGAAACATTACCCGCATATTCCTGTTTTGATTATGACAGCCTATGGAAGCATTGATGGAGCTGTAGAGGCCATGAAGTGCGGGGCCTTTGATTATATTACAAAACCTTTTGCCAATGATGAGCTTCTTTTGTCTGTGCAAAAGGCCATGCATCTGGCCAGAGCTGCCAGGGAAAACAGGCTACTTCGTGAAAGCCTGGCGGATAAATTTGGCAAACATCAGATTATCGGTAAAAGTAAGGCCATGCGCGAAGTTCTGACTATGGTGGAGAGGGTGGCTCAAACAAGATCTACAGTGCTTATCACTGGTGAATCTGGCACAGGCAAGGAACTTATTGCCAGGGCGATTCATTATTCATCACCGAGAAAAGATGGTCCTTTTGTGGCTGTAAATTGCATGTCTTTAAATCCTGGCGTGCTGGAAAGTGAGCTTTTTGGACACGAGAAAGGTTCTTTTACAGGGGCTGTGGCCAGAAAAAAGGGACGGTTTGAATTGGCCCACCAGGGAACTTTGTTCCTGGATGAGGTAGGCGAATTGTCTGCTGATTTGCAGGTAAAACTTTTGCGCGTTTTGCAGGAGAAGACTTTTGAGCGGGTGGGAGGAGGTGAACCAATAAAGGTAGATATTCGGTTGGTGGCAGCAACCAATAAGGACCTTGGCCAGGCTGTGGCCAGCGGAGAATTTCGCGAAGACCTTTTTTATCGCTTAAACGTGGTTAATATCCATCTGCCGCCACTTAGAGAAAGAAGAGAGGATATTCCTTTGTTGGTGGCGCATTTTCTGGAAAAGCTGGCAGAAGAAAATAAGTGCGGAATAAAGTCTTTTACCCCTGAGGCCATGGAATATTTAACCGCTTATGAGTGGCCGGGTAATGTGCGCCAACTGGAAAATGTGGTGGAGAGGTGTCTTGTTTTGTCCACCAGCCAGAACATTGGCGTGGATGAACTGCCAGCAGAAATTCGCGATGAAGAAGCCCAGTTTAAAAGCGCAGTGGATTTTTTGCCGCCAAAATTAAATTTAGCCGAAACACTGGAAAAAATCGAAGCAGCTTTAATTAAACGTGCTCTGGTCAGGAGTAATTTTGTCCAGGTCAAAGCTGCCGAGCTTCTGGGTGTCTCCAAGAGCCTTTTGCAATACAAGCTGAAAAAGTATCATATCTCTACATCGTTGCATTAACCAGAAAGTCGATTGATCTGCTAACATTGTCAACGTTTATAGACAATTACAATAGAAATATTTATGCTCGAAAAGTTAAAAAAATACGAAAGGATATTTCTCAGCACTTTTAATATAGCTTATCGGCGCTACCTTTTTGCCAGGATAGACTTTAATGACAGGTTCATTGCGATTTTTGGCCCAAGAGGTGTGGGCAAAACTACAATGTTGCTGCAATATTTACAGGATTTAAAAAAACTTAAGAAAAATGCTTTATATATTACTTTAGACTATCCGTTTCTGGTAAATTTTGATTTGTTTGATTTTTGTGAAGAATTTGTAGAACATGGAGGAGAATATTTATTAATAGACGAAGTTCACAGATATAAGGATTTTGCAGTGCATTTAAAAAGTGTTTATGATGTTTTTAAAAATTTAAAAATCATTATTACTGGTTCATGCGCTACGTCAATTTTGAGCGCAAAGGCTGATCTAAGCAGAAGAGTAACTTTATATCATCTCAATGGTTTTTCATTAAGAGAATTTTTAGAGGTTCATTATCATTTAAATTTACAGAGATATACTCTGGAAAATATTTTGCAAAATCATATAGATATATGTAAAAATATTATACAACAAATAGATATACAAACTGTCTGGAAAAATTATCTGGAGTTTGGTTATTATCCTTTTTTCTTTGACAAAAGAACAAATTTTTTGCAAAATTTACTGGAAACCATTAATTTAACTTTAGATATAGATCTTGTATCTCTTGGATTAATTGAACAAAAATATACGTATAAACTCAAAAAACTTCTGGAAGTGATTTGTGCAAGTGAGCCATTTGAAGTAAATTATACCAGAATTGCTGCGGCTGCTGAAATAAGTAGAGCAAAATTGTATGATTATATTAACTATTTAAAAAATGGAGAGCTTATAAATTTGCTTGAAGAAGATACAAGAGGAATAAAAAAGATAGCAAAGCCAGCAAAAATATTTCTGAATAATACTAATTTATTATATGCTTTTTGTGATGAGCAAAAAATTGGTACTGTGAGAGAAACATTTTTTGTCAATCAGGTTCAGGAAATGTATGATTTGAGTCGCCTGCAAAAAGTCGAAACTCGCAAATTACAGCTAGCGGGGACAGGCGAA
>CAJXJU010000227.1 GCA_913055195.1 uncultured Desulfohalobiaceae bacterium
TCGATATTCGGATTTCGAATTTCTCAACTTTCGGAACTCCGAAAGTTGAGTTTTATAACTCTCTGGTTATCCTTAATCTCTGCTTTTTTAAGAGCTTTTAAAAATTCTGTCTTCCATTTTGGCCCACCTACTTGTTCAGCTAGAAATTCGACTGTATGCAAAACCCTATGCTTATCTTTTAACTCCATGAGGCTTCTTTTGATGCCGATTTTACATGATGGACAGCCAACCAGAATGGGTGAATTCTGGGAGTAAGAGGGTAGAGCTTCGCGCAAGCGTTCAATTTTTTTGTCTCTTATACGGTTATATATTTCAGGTGAGGTCAGGGCGCCCATACCACTCTCACCACAGCATCCGGGATTGATCCGAACTTTGCTGCCTAAGAATTCGCTCAAACTTTGAGCGTAGATTTGCCCGGCCCTGGCCGAATTTATCCCTGACCACTCAGCGTGGCAACTGGGGTGATAAATGAGTGTCTGCGGACTATTTTGTGGTTTTATGGACAGGTTTTGTAAAAGATACTGGACCACGTCCATTTGAAGCAATGATGAAGAAGGGCTGCTTAAGTCGTACTCCTTGATCCCTTCCCGGCAAGTGCCACAGGAGGTAAGGATATGTGTGGGTACAATGCCTTGAGAATAGTTTTTTAATACTATGTCCTGGAGAATTTTTTTGTTTTCCTGAGCCATTTTATGGAAAGCTTCGCTGCAACCTGATGCCAGTAATGGATAACCGCAACAGAGGTGCATGGGCGGTAAGATAACAGCGGTATTGCTTTTCAGTAAAAGGTAGAGCGCAGACAGGCCAATGGAGCGATAAAAAATGCTCGCGCCACAGCCCGGGAAATAAATTACAGCCTGTGTAACTCGTTTCTGGTCAGGGATGAAAACAGCGCCCGCGGAAGCCTCTTCCAGGTGCAGGGTCTCAGCCAGGTTTTTATATTCGGTTGTTGGCCCTTTGGCCCGAAAGAGTGGATTGTCCAGTTTCTCTCGCCAGGAAGCAGGAATAAAACCGATCACTTTGTTTTGAATTTCCTGCCCAACGCTGGCCAGCTTGGCTGCTTTGGGCAACAGACTCTGGGGGTTCTGGCTTAGAAAGTGGAGTATTTTCTTTTTTAGAGGATGGCCACTGGCATTTTTGGAATCTAAAAAGGAGCGTAATTCCAGGGCTACCCGGGCATTGTTGATTTTTACCGGACAGACATAAGTGCATTTGCCACACGCAGTACAGTGTTCCATGATTTTGCGCAAACAATCTAAAAGCTCAGAGTCTGGTTCGCCCGTTAAAAGCTGGGAGTAGTAAAGGGCCTCAATCAGTGCTCCCAGGGTGATGTTTTTATTGCGGGGGTGGAATAAAAGCCCTTTCTGGGGCAGATACATAGGGCAAACCTGCTTGCACTTTCCACATCTGGAGCAGGTTTGAATATGAGTAAGCAACTCAATTAATTTTTCTTTTTCCGGGATAGCAGTTTTTTTAATATCTTCAATGAGTTGATTAAAGGAGAAGGTGTAGGGTTCAACAGGGAGCTCTTTCTGGACCAGTTTATTGGGATTAAAAATGTTATTGGGATCAATAATTCTTTTGTATTCCCGCAGTGCCCTGATCTTCTCCTCGGCCAGATAACTAATTTTGGTTATGCCAATGCCATGTTCTCCTGAAATCTGTCCGCCTATGCGCAACACTTCTTTAAATACTTTTGCTGCGGCTTCTTCGGCCAGGTGGAGCATTTCGCTGTCATTGGAATTGACAGGAATGTTGACATGGCAATTTCCATCACCAGCATGCATGTGGTTGGCAATAATTATGCGGGTCAGAAACAGATTTTCTAAAATGTCTTCCAGTTCGTTTTTAAGGTCTGGATATCTGGATTTTAGATCCTGAAAGAAAAATCCAATTTGCAGTTCCAGTTCCTGTTCTGCTAGTTCCTCTTTAGTCAATCTGCCTTTTAAGATATCGGAAGTAACCTCCATCTCCATTTTGATGAATTCATCTTCAATGTCCACCCCTTTAAGATTGCTTACTTTTTGCAGGGCCTTACGGTAAGCCAGGCCCAGATAATAAAGATTTAGATTTTCAATAAAATCAGAAAATTCAGGAACCACTTCCAGGGGGATGACTACATCTTCATTGATCTTAAATCCGCTGGTACGCTTGGTTATGGCCGCGAGTTTATGGCGATCTTCCCAGAAGTGTTCAGCTTCTTTTGCGTCCCTGGCCACAAAGATATCCACGCCTTCATAAGGGGTAGTGATGTCAACTATTCTCTGAACAGCTTCATTTAGGGCCTTTTCATCATTGGAATCTAATTGCAGGATGAGTACAGAAATAGGATCTCCTTCGTATGTGGTGGATTTTTTCTGGTAATCAATTGCCTGAACATATTTGGTCCCAAATTCTTCCAGAGCTGAAATTTTGACCAGATCACCATTACGTCTGATTTCGTCGCGTAAGGCAACTATGTCTTTGATGACGTGCATGGCGTTGCGCATGGATTTGCCAAAGAATTCCAGACAAAGGACCCTGGAGAGGGACATTTTCGGGTGCAGGGTAAAACAAGCTTCTGTTATGACACCGTCAACACCTTCCTTTTGAATGCCAGGCAGCCCTCCCAGGTATTTGTTGGTGACATCTTTGCCCAGACCTGGTTGTCTGATTTCTGAACCTTTGAGGCTGATAACTTCTTTTAATTTACCTTTGTCATTATAGATTTCAAAAATAGCTGTTTCATGGGGCAGGATTTTATGCCGGGGATGGTCTTTGCGTTTTACCTCAATGAGTTCCCCGGTGGGTAAAACCATTTTGTAGCTTAAGATGTTGTCCAGAGTTGTGCCGTATTCAAAGGCAAAAGGTCCTCCTGCGTTTTCCGAGACATTTCCGCCCAGAGAGGAAGCAGCCTTGGATGCAGGATCAACTGTAAAAAGGAGGCCCTTTTCATCTGCGGCCTTGATGGCATCCAGGGTGATGACACCGGTTTGCGCGCATAAAACCATATTTTTTTCATCGATGGAAAGGATTTTTTTCATCCTGCTTAGACTCAAGATGACAGAGCGCTGGGCAGCCGGGATAGCGCCGCCAGTTAAACCTGAACCACCACCACGAGGGATAAGGGAGAAATTCATTTCATTGGCCAGCAGGACAATTTCCTGAATCTGGCTGGTTGTTTCGGGAAACAGAACCATGAGTGGCAGTTCCATGCGCAGATCAGTGGCATCAGTTGAACATTCAGCAATTGTGTTTGGCTCAAGACCAATATTCTCATCTGGCAAAATAGAGGATAGTTTTTTGACAAGTTTGTCTTTGAATTTCTGGTCTTGCTGAAATTCCTGCCAGTAGTTCTCCAGACAGGTAGAAATTATCTGGTAATAGGTTGAAGAAAGGCTATTTTTCTCTGCCTCGAGCCTCTGGGTGACGCTTTGATATACCCACTCTGGTTTGATAAATGGATTGTAGCGGATGATGAAGATTTCAGCGGCCAGGCTCAAAGCCAGTTCCTGAACCGACTCAGGCCAGGAACGGAATTGTTCCAGATTGAGTTTTAAGACTCTTTTAATCAGACGTTCTGAAGCAAGGGATATATGCGGTTTTCTTTTTGGCATGGTGCGTAAAATCCTTTATTAATAATAATTTTTGGCCAGAGCACCAGGTTCAGGAAGTTAAAAAGATGGGGAGTGGTGCCTGGCAGGATCAGGAAAAATAAACAGTCTAGCCTGAAACATAATGGAAGGCAAGAGATAAGATAAGCCTCAAAAAACAGCCAAGCGG
>CAJXJU010000228.1 GCA_913055195.1 uncultured Desulfohalobiaceae bacterium
TGTTTTTTGGGCTGCTCTTCACCGCCAGCATATTGCAACTCTTCCTGTTCTTTGTGCTTAAACTCGTCTTTTTCTACCCTGGTCTCTATGCGCAAATGACATAAAGCTCGCAGGGTACTTTCCTTGATGCGGAAGAGCATGTCCTGAAAAAGCTCGAACCCTTCACGTTTGTATTCCTGTTTGGGATCTTTTTGCCCGTATCCCCGCAATCCTATACCTTCCTTGAGGTGATCCATATTCAAGAGGTGTTCTTTCCAATTCCTGTCCAGGCTCTCCAGCAGGAAAAAACGCAGTACTTCCTGATAATGCTCCCCGGTATCTTCTTTTAGTTTTCCAAGAATCTGCAACACACCTTCTCTGGCTCGCTCGCGCTCAGGCAACTCATCTTGAGAAATCACCCTTCTCAAATCAAAGATTTCTTCCAGTTTTGACCAGACCATCTGCCTGGTTTCTTCATCCGGGCCTTCTCTGCCTGCTTCAGCTATAGGCGCGTAAATTTCTTCCAGAAGATCATCAATAAATTCTTCAATTATATCGTCCAGCTCTTCAGCCAGCATTATTTCCCGGCGTTGACCATAAATAGCCAGCCGTTGCTGGTTCATGACATCGTCATATTCCAGAAGTGTTTTTCTGATTTCAAAATTGTGGTTTTCCACCCGGCGCTGGGCATTTTCAATAGCCCTGGAGATCATTTTATTTTCTATGGGCTGGTCTTCCTCCATACCCAGCTTGTCCATCAAGGCTGCAATGCGATCCGAGCCAAACAAGCGCATCAATTCATCGTCCAGAGCCAGATAAAACCTGGAAGAACCAGGATCCCCCTGACGTCCGCTTCGACCACGCAACTGATTGTCAATACGTCTGCTCTCATGCCTTTCTGTACCCAGAATGTGCAAACCACCCAATTCACGCACTCCAGGCCCAAGCACAATATCCGTACCACGGCCTGCCATGTTAGTGGCTATGGTCACCCGGCCTTTTTCCCCGGCCTTGGCCACAATTTCAGCTTCCTTTTCATGATGCTTGGCATTCAAGACCTCATGAGGAATGCGCATTTTTTTGAGCATACGCGACAAAAGTTCTGATTTTTCTATGGAAGTAGTACCTACAAGAACTGGCTGTCCTTTGGCATACAGTTCCTTTATCTCTCGTACAATGGCCCTGTATTTTTCTTCCTGGGTCTTATAAATTACATCCGGGTAATCCTTTCTGATCATGGGCTTATGCGTTGGAATAACTACTACATCCAGGTCATATATCTGTTTGAATTCAACGGCTTCAGTATCAGCAGTACCAGTCATACCAGCTAATTTTTCATACATCCGAAAATAATTCTGAAAAGTTATTGATGCCAGAGTCTGGTTTTCCGCCTCAACCTTCACCCCCTCTTTGGCTTCCAGGGCCTGATGCAAACCATCACTATATCGCCTACCCGGCATAAGGCGGCCAGTAAATTCATCAACAATAATTACCTGTCCGTCTTTGACTATATAATCAACATCGCGCTTAAATAGATAATGGGCCTTCAACGCCTGTAAGATGTGGTGCTGATAGGTAATATGCTTTGGATCAAAAAGATTATCGAGCTTTAAAATCTCTTCAACCTTTTGCACACCTTCATCAGTTAAAGTAACTGTCTTAGCCTTTTCATCAATGGTAAAGTGCTCATCTTTTTTCAGCCTGGGGATAATACTATTGATGCGTCCATAAAGAGCCGTAGATTCTTCAGACGGCCCGGAAATAATCAAAGGCGTCCTGGCCTCATCAATGAGAATGGAGTCCACTTCATCAACAATAGCATAGTGAAGTTCCCGCTGCACCAGTTGGTCGGGATAAAACTTCATATTATCGCGCAAATAATCAAAGCCGAACTCATTATTTGTCCCATAAGTGACATCGGCTGCATAGGCCTGCTTCCTTTCTTCATCGCTTAAAGCATGCACTATCACTCCAACGGACAATCCCAGAAAACCATAAATCTTGCCCATCCATTCGGCATCACGGCGGGCCAGGTAGTCGTTCACTGTAACCACGTGTACGCCTTTGCCAGCCAGAGCATTTAAGACCACTGGCAAAGTAGCTACCAGTGTTTTACCTTCACCTGTTTTCATTTCAGCTATTTTACCCTGATGAAGCACAATTCCACCTATCAACTGAACATCAAAATGGCGCATATTAAGAATACGTTTCGCAGCCTCACGAGTGATGGCAAAGACTTCGGGCAAAATCTCATCTAATTTACGGCCATTTTGCACCTCAGTACGAAAATCAGCTATTTTTTGCCTCAACTGCTCATCACTTAAAGACTGTATTTCAGGTTCAAGATTATTAATTTTAGCCACAATGGGCTGAAGTTTTTTTAAATAACGCTCATTCTTGGTTCCAAAAATCTTTTTAACAATAGTTCCTATCATATTTTTATCCTTTTTTTGTGTTGGTGCTATTAACCGAATAGTGGGCACGGCAACGCCGTGCCGAATAGTGGGCACGGCAACGCCGTGCCCCTACTTACGCTTCTTGCTTCACTATCTCCAGCCAGTGACTTACCTGCACATGCTCAGGTCTGGTAGCTCGAAGCTGCAACACACACCCATTGCAGGACGAAAGGATGTGTGTCTTGCTATTAATATCCAGGTTTAGCCAGAAAAAATCACTCACCTGTCTGCTTAAATCCCGCGCTTCAATTTGTAAACTACCGCCCAGGCCACAACAATAATCCTTGTTTAAATCTAACTTCACTCCTGCCTTTTCAAATTTTTTCTGCCAGAGCTTAAACTCGTGTTCTCTTGCATGGCATGGCTTGTGCCACAAAATACGGAAGTCGCTTTGAAAAATATCGGTATCAATTTCCCAGGCAGCAGTGGCAAGAAGATTGTCAAAAAAAACAATATGTTGCTGAAATTCTGCAAAGCTGGAGTTAAGTAACCCCTGCTCACAGGTTGCACAAAAAGTAACGATTTTAGGCCGTCCCAACCTTTCCCAGAGAGAAAAATTTATTTGCTGACACCTTTTTTCTTCTTCTAATAAACCAGCGCTTTTGAAGGTAAAACCGCAACAGGCCCAATCAGGTGTTGGCAGGAGTTCATAACCAAGGTTTTTAAGCAACTTTTCTGCCTTTTCCTGGAGATGAGGCCAGGCAAAACGGCCAAGACAGCCTGGAAAAACAACAACCCTTTCTGCTTCGGGCGCCCTGCCTTTTATTTTCAACCAGGGTCTGGCTGTTTCTGGCCTGCGCAGGGCCGTCAAATATTTTTTCCTGCCGGCTGACAAAAACATGCTCAGAACAGGCTCTAGCCAATCCTGAGTGGCAACGCAAAAGCCATATTTGATTAACCTCTCCCAGAACCAATCCTTCCATCCAGGAGATAATGACTTGATTTTCGACAACAATGCCGGGATATTCACCTGCTGCGGACAAACCCGCGCACATCTGCCACACCCGACACATAGCCCGGCCAGCGCCCGCACATTGTTTGTAAGCCGGGAACCGGAAGATTGAACTCGTGCCAGGAAATCCATGTTTTGCAATAGAACCGCCTTTGCCCTGGGACTTAATTCCTCCGCATTTGTTACTAAAAACACAGGACAAACCTCAAGGCAGCGTCCACATTGAATACACCTGGCCTCGCTGAATATTTGAAGAAAATAACTTACCGTTGCCTTATTCATAATCTTTACTTAACTTTCTGAGTTGAAAAAATATTCAATTTTTTCAATAAGTTCTAAGATAGAATC
>CAJXJU010000229.1 GCA_913055195.1 uncultured Desulfohalobiaceae bacterium
TCATAAATTTTTGGTGTGAGATGCGATAAAAGAAATATCTCCTGTCCCTATATTAGATGTTAGGTTATCAATTCAGTCGGGCAACACTGTCCTGTCCTGTCTCTCTTTATTTTTTTATTTCATAAATTTCTCCTGTCCCTTATGCTTTTGCGCCGAAAACGTGCAAACCAATGCCGTTGCCTACTGTTATTGTCGTCCCCTTATTTATACTCTTGACATGGCTTTGAAGCTGGAGAAATCAAGAGAGTGACAAAAAACAAAAGGAGAAATTAAAATGAAACAAGCCCATATTCTGGAACTTTTATTAAGCGAGCTGGAAAAAATTGATGATCAAATTATCACTGATGTGGTTTATGGTTCACATTTGCTTGGTATTGGGACTGAAAAATTTGGTGTTGCTTCCTGGGCTTATCACCAAAAAATGGATTCAGGCAGCAATCTCCCTCCCGTACCTTTGCATAAATCAGCTCGTGAAACAGCCAGACTTTTGTTGAGTTCCAATCCTTTTGAAGCATCTCTGGGTCTGGCCTGTGTTAATAGTTTATTGAAGATAGACAATATTCCTCAAAAAAACATAAAAGCGCAGGATTTAATAGTGAAGTATGGTGAGAATGAAAATGTAGCTGTCATTGGCCACTTTCCTTTTGTAAACCGCATACGTGACAGATTTGCCAATTTCTGGGTGCTGGAAAAAAAGCCACGCCAGGGGGATATATTTGAAGATGAAGCCCCATCTGTTCTTCCCAGGGCCGATGTTATTGCCATTACTGCAACAACAATTTCTAATCATACTCTGGGAACAATTTTAGAATCAGCATCACCTCAGAGCTTAAAAATTATGCTGGGTCCCAGCACTCCCATGACGCCTGTTTTATTTGAGCTGGGTATTGATATTTTAGCTGGTATAATAGTTCATGATACGGAAAAGGTTAAGCAAAGCATAAGTGCTGGTCTTCCCTTTAAAAAGGTGGAAGGCGTGCAACATGTTGTATGGGCAAAAAACGATATTTTATAATTGATCAGAGTCGTCTGCAAAAAGTCGAAACTAAAGACCAGGCCGAGGCTTTTCTTGCAGCATTAAAAGATCTGGGGATGGGTGAAGAAAATTTTTAAAAGATTACACTGGGTTAAATCCTGTCCAGGCAAAAAAGCGTTTGATAAACTCGGGCACTGCAGAGTAGATAGAGATGGCTACCAGTATATTGGCAACGGCAATGATAAGAAAAAATCGGGGAATGGAGGTGTTTGCAACACCCAATAGCAAGGCTCCGGCCAGGGCGGATATGACCATAAAAAGTGCGTTTAATATATTGTTGGCAGCTATCACCCTTCCCCTTATTTGTGGTTTTGTTTTTATCTGGATAAAGGCGTTCAGGGGCACTATGTAAAGGCCGCCGAATATTCCTATAAGAACAAGATCGCACAAAACACGGATGCTACCGTCAGTTCTTATAAACCCGGCAATCCCCATCAACCCCTGGACATGGGGCGAATCATAGGCAAGAAAAAGATCGGCTCCAAAGAGACTAAGCCCAATGGAACCCAGAGGAACAAGCCCTAATTCAACCTTTTTTCCTGAAAGCTTTTCACATAAAAGAGAGCCTATACCAATTCCCACCGAGAACATGCTCAAAAGCAGAACAACCACACTTCCATCGCCTTTTAAAACTTCCTTTGTAAAATTAGGAATTTGAGTAAGATAAGCCGATCCAAGAAACCAGAACCATGATACGCCAAGGACAGAGAAAAATACAGAACGATTTTTTCTTGCATAGCCTATTGTTTTCCACGTCTGTATTAAAGGATTCAAATCCAGTTTTATGTGAGGTGTATTTGATGGCGCATCAGGTATAAAACAGCTTGCCAGCCATCCGCAAATTGCAACAACGCATAAAATAATTCCAATTAAAAGATCTCCTCTCTCAACTATTATTACTCCACCAGTAATAGTCCCTAGAAGTATGGCAATAAAAGTGCCCATTCCTACCAGAGCATTGCCACCAACTATTTTGTCATGTTCCAGATGCTGAGGTATTATGCTGTATTTAACAGGGCCAAAAAAGGTAGATTGTGCTCCCATTAAAAATAGCAAAAAAAGAAGTGCAATTATGTTATTAAAATAAAATGCCAGAGCCGCTCCTGCCATGATGATAATCTCGGCTATCTTGATGCGTCTTATAAGCATGGCTTTTTCGTATCTGTCCGATATCTGTCCTGCTAAGGCTGAAAATAAAAAAAAGGGCAGGATAAAAAGTCCTGCCGCTACATTGACCAGAATATGGGAATCAATGGTGGATTTGGTTCCGATTTTATAGGCAATGAGAATAATTATGGCATTTCTGAAAACATTGTCATTAAATGCGCCTGAGAATTGGGTCCAAAAAAACGGAGCAAATTTTCTTGTCGTAAGAAGTCTGAACTGGGTTATTTCTTTAGTGCGATTCTGGGTCATAATGTTGGGTAAAATTTAAGTTGAAACTGGTAATAAGAATTGCCAGTTTGCAAAAAGAGTGTCAAATATGTTTTTAAGTGTCATCTAACATATATGATTGATTAATGTTGTCTGATTAACTAACAGGTCTGTATAGGGGATAAAATAAATTTTAGTGTTGTGGACTTGAATACTATTTTTCAATGTTTTATTAATGATAATTGCCTTTTCAGGTTTATATTTATCAATAAAACTGCGCATACTTCGTTGTATTTTAGGAATTTTTAGCTCTGATTTTACTTCTATTGGAATGACCATATCTCCAAAATTTATAATAAAATCCACTTCAGCCTTATCTTTAGTGCGCCAGAAATGAAGACTTGCTCCTGTATAACGGATTGCTTCTGTTAAAATATTAAAAATAAAATTTTCAAAAATTGAACCATCATTGCTGGTAAGTAGATAATTTCCAAATAAGCCACAGGCGTAATTGCGTAAACCTATATCCAGAAAATATATTTTAGGTGCCTTGACTATTTCTTTACGTTGATTTCTAAAAAAAGGTGGTAATTTCTTGATGATAAAAGTCTTTTCAGCATACCAGAGATAATTTTTTATTGTCTGTTGGGATAACCCGGTTGCAGTTGCAAGCTCCTGATAATTGATTAAATTTCCAATTTGAGTCGCCAATAATCTGATTAAAGTTGTAAAGGCATCTATTTTTTCAACATTAAGCAGCGATTTTATATCTTTATTGAGATAACTATTGTAAATTTCATCCATTACAATTTGTTTATCTAAAGCATTTTGTTCTGTTATAATTCTGGGATATCCACCATAGCAAAGGTATTCTTGCAAGTACAAGGTTATCTGGTTTTGTTCTATTTCCAGAAATTCTTTGAAATTGTTTGTATAGCGATAGTTTGTCTGATAATGAATAAACTCTTCAAAAGTGACAGTTGAAAGCTCAAATATTCTTTTCCTGCCAACAAGTGATTCATGGATTTTTTCTTTTAATTCCAGACTTCCTGAACCAGAGACAATTAACTTGTAGGGTAAATTGTGTTTGTTTCCAACACCAGTTGAATATTGCAGCAGATCAAAAAGCCCTTTCAGAAAAATACCAGCGTTTTCTTTGCGCTGGATTTCATCTATGAAAACAACGCCTCTCTGCCCCACTTCCAGGGAGATTTTTTTTAAGAGCAGTTCCTGGGAAGTGAAAAAAGGTTTGTCTTTTTCAAAGTCCAGACTCAAAAAAATGGTGTTAATGCCTTTCTGGCGTAAATTTT
>CAJXJU010000230.1 GCA_913055195.1 uncultured Desulfohalobiaceae bacterium
ACCTTTTTTAAATCTGGACAGGGAGTTTAGTCTTGAGTCAGCTTATCAGCTTTCCGATGGGCCGTCTCTTGCATCCTTTCTTGCAGATTTAACGGAAAACAGGTTTCTTCAATACATTTTATCCGTCCATTGTCTTCTTTATGGAGTTTCTCCAGCAGAAACAGGTTTGAGAAACCATGCCCTGATTGTTGGGTCCTACTATAATTCTGTGCATGGACTCAAAGGAGGGGGCAGAAGTCTTGCGCGGGCCTTTGAAGCAGAGCTTGGGAATTCAGGGGTGGATATTTATTGTGACTCTGGTGTAAAAAAAATTCTTTTTTCATCGGCAGGTTCTCTTATTGGCGTGCAACTGGAAAATAAGGAAAGTTTAGAGGCAGCTGGTTGCATCTCTACATTGCATCCCCAGGCGCTTGTCAGGATTGTTCCTGAGCAGTTGTTTCGGCCAGTGTACAGAAAAAGACTTCAGACTTTTGAAGAAACACCTTCAGCTTTTATTTATTTTGGTTTGAGCGCTTCTCCCATAAAGATGCTTCGTAAAAGAAGCATGTTTGTGTGCCCAGATACAACTGGCACTGATTTTTTAAAAAAAACAAATAGTATGATGACTCGCCCGATGTATATTACTTTATGCCATAATAATCAGACGGATGTATGCGCTGTTGTAATGATGATGCCTGGCTATGCTGAAGAACTTGATAAATGGCGTTCAACAATTTTGAAGAGGCGTCCTGATGATTATACACTATATAAGACACAGATTATGGAAGATATGAAAAAGTATATTGTGACTAATTGTCCTGAATTCGGCGAACAAATTCAATATATTGATGGTGCAACACCACTGACATTAAAGGATTATACATATACTCCATCTGGTAGTCTGTACGGGATCAAACATAAAATTGGGCAATATAATCCCATGCCCATGACAAAATTAAAAGGATTATATCTTGCAGGTCAGGCCATTGTAGCGCCTGGTATTTTAGGGGCAATGGTTTCAGCTTTCCTGGTTTGCGGGTTTATTTTTGGACATAATCAGCTTCGTAGAGAGTTGAAAAAATGGCGTTAAAAAGGGTTGTTGTTACAGGAATGGGCGCTGTTTCACCTTTTGGCCGCGGAATTGATGCCCTCCGGGATGGCTTGCTTGAAAATCGTAGTGCAATAACAAAGATATCTGATTTACACCAAATAAAAGGGCTTAGGTGTCATGTGGCTGGCCTGGTGACTGGGATTGATCCAAAAGAAATACCCAGAAAATTTCGACGCACCATGTCTAAAATGTCGGTGTATGCCACATTAGCTGCTCAGGATGCCCTGAATGATGCTGGAGTGTCACGGGATTGTTGTTCTCAGGGCAGATTAGGTCTGGTAATTGGTTCAACTATAGGTAGTGTCCATACGATTCAGAATTTTTTTGAGGATTTTTTAAAAGATTATAGCCTGGAAAGGATAAAATCCACGCTTTTTTTTCAGATTATGGGGCATTCATGCGCTGCGAATGTTGCCCAGGCCCTGGGGATTACAGGACCTATTCTGGCACCTTCTGCTGCGTGTTCTACAGGTTGCCAGGCAGTGGGATACGGATATGAAATGATCAGAACCGGGCAGGAGGAAATGATGTTATGTGGAGGCGCTGATGAATTTCATCCCCTGACAGCCGCTACATTTGATATAATGAATGCTGCTTCAACTCATTTTAATGATGAACCCTTTAAAACCCCGCGGCCATTTGATTTGAAGCGTGATGGGGTTGTTTGCTCTGAAGGAAGCGGTGTTCTTTTTCTGGAATCTCTGGATTCAGCCAGGAGGAGGAAGACAAAAATATACGCTGAAATTCTTGGTTTTGCTACCAATTCAGACGTTTCTAATATTGCCAATCCTGATCCTGGCTCTCTTGAACTGTGTATGCGCAAGGCTTTGCTGAATTCAGGCTTGCAATCTGAGCAGATTGACTATATAAACGCTCACGCTACTGGCACAATTCAAGGGGATGCGGCTGAAGCAAAAGCAATCCAGAATATTTTTGGCAACAGTGTGGCAGTAAGCAGTCTTAAAGGGCATCTAGGTCATACTATGGCTGCCAGTGGAGCGCTGGAATTAATCGCCACGATTCTCATGCTAGAGCAGAAGAAAATTATAGGCACGTTGAATCTGGAAGAAGTAGATCCTGAGTGTGCGAAAATTAATCATATTGGAGAGATAGAGGAATATCCTTTAACAATTGCCTTAAAAAATAATTTTGCGCTGGGCGGAGTAAATTCAACGGTTATTTTAAGGAGATATAAAGATGACTGATCAGGAAGTGATAGATTTGATCAATAGATCACTAGCTGAAGAATTTGAGCTTGATCTGGAGAAAATGGTTCCAGAGGCTAACCTTTATGAAGATTTAGGTCTGGATAGTCTGGACGCAGTGGATATGGTGATCGTATTGGAGACGGCTTTTAATTTTAAGATACGCGATAATGATGCCATAAAGTCTATACGGACACTTGGTGATTTGTACAACTTTGTTATTGAGAAAAAGAAAAAATTAGAAGCAGCTGAGTAGCTAAAAGCCTAAATCTCGAAGCGCGAGCCATTGTTAAAAAAGGTATTTTTAAATTTAACTCTTTATCCACTACTTATTGGGTGGACAACTGTTGCCATTATCCTGGCTTTGCCACTGGCCTTTACTATTAAAATTTTTACTTTCTGGAAATTTGACAGGACTATAAGATATCTCATCTGGCTCTATGGCAAAGGGTGTTTGAAGATCGTTTCCTTATTTGTGAGGATTAAAGTTGAAATTTCAGAAAAGAGCGACATAAAACCGCCATGTGTTCTGGTAGCCAATCATTTGTCATTTTTTGATGTATATTTGATGGCAGCTTTGCCATTTAGCAATATTGTTTTTGTTGTGAAAAATTGGCCTTTTAAAATATGGTTTTATGCACCATTTATGCGGCTTGCCGGGTATCTTAATGTAGAGAGATATTCATTGGATGATATTGTTTGCAGG
Organism: uncultured Desulfohalobiaceae bacterium; assembly: GCA_913055195.1. GTDB lineage: Bacteria > Desulfobacterota > Desulfovibrionia > Desulfovibrionales > Desulfonatronovibrionaceae > Desulfovulcanus. The sequence goes on from CAJXJU010000230.1 coordinate 3,002, forward strand.
GCGCAAGAAATTTTGTCCAGCAACGCGGCAATACTTTTTTTTCCTGAGGGCCATCGTAGTAGAGATGGCAGGTTAGGAAGATTTTACTCAGGTGCGTTTAAAATAGCATTTGAACTTGGTGTTCCTGTTGTGCCAATTTGTATTAGGGGGACAGATGTCTTTTTAGCTCCAGGGCAATTTTTATTTAATTATAGTGAAATTGTAATAAAAATAGGTCAACCAGTAGAAGTAAAGCAATTTGAATCGCATTTGTCATTAAAGAGGTATGTAAAACAACTTTTTAATATAGGATTGAAGGGAGGTTAGCTATGCAAAATTGTATAAAACAATTTAAATATTTTCTGATGTTCTTTGTGCTTATGGGATTGGTAGCCTGTAGAACAGCACAGATTTATAATGTATATGATGCGCAGATTGCTTATAATCCCAAAGAAAATATAACAATGGATGATATTGCTACGGCAATTAGGGAGGCTGCAGTGAGAAGACATTGGATAGTTAGGGAAATAGAGCCAGGGCTAATTCATGCGACATTAAATATAAGAGCGCATACTGCTGAAGTTGAGATTAAATATAATAAACAGTCATACAGTATTATATATAAGAATAGCACTAATTTACGTTATCGAAATGGTAGAATTCATCCCAGATATAACACATGGATAAAGAATTTGAGGCGTGAGATTGATTATCGTTTGGTGCAATTGTATAAACAAAAA
>CAJXJU010000231.1 GCA_913055195.1 uncultured Desulfohalobiaceae bacterium
CGACTCTGTAACTGATTGAAAATATTAAACATTTTTTCAACTCAGAAAGTTGAGTGCCTTTATTAGATCGTTTCCGGAAAATGGAATATCTTTTCGAGATTGTTCTGTAATCTACTGAAAAGATTGAACATTTTTTGCAACTCCGAAAGTTGAGTACTTAACCTGCTAACGAGGTCATAGTATGACAAAAATTGTTTTAGCCACGCGCAACAAAGGTAAAATCAAAGAAATTAAAGAACTCTTAAATACTTTGTATCCAGACCTTAACGTTCTTGGACTGGACAGCTTTCCCCATATAGGAGAAATCCCGGAAACCGGGGAAACTTTTGAAGAAAATGCCCTGCAAAAGGCCAGAACCGTGTGTCAGATGACAGGCCTGATAAGCCTTGCTGACGATTCAGGCCTGGTCGTCCCGGCATTAGGCGGAGAGCCAGGTGTTTATTCAGCCCGCTATAGTGGCCCTGATGCAACTGATGAAAAAAACAATGCCAGGCTCCTTAATAAGATGCGTGGGTTTAAAGACTCTGAGCGTTATGCCTATTTTGTCTGTGTCATGGCAGCTTGCGCACCAGATGGACAAACATTAATTGCCAGGGGAAAATGGGAAGGCCAGATAGCTTTGCAACCAGAGGGAGAACATGGTTTTGGCTATGATCCTGTTTTTATAGACAAAGAAAGCGGACGCGTTGCTGCAGAAATGACACGGGAAGAAAAAAATAAAATCAGCCACAGAGCACGGGCATTAAAAGAACTTCTAAAAAAATGGAAAACATTTTATACCAGCACCTTAAAAGAAGAAGTTGAGAAGCTGGGAAGATAAAAATTTAACCAGAGGAGTTTGCCATGTGTGGAATAATTGCCTACAGCGGTCATCGCCCAAGCGTTCCTGTCATAGTGGAAGGCCTGAAAAGACTGGAGTATCGAGGATATGACTCTGCTGGCCTTGCTTTTGCCCTGTCAGGACAAATTCACCTTTACAGGGCATCAGGTAAGCTGGAAGTGTTGGAGGAAAAATTAGCTTCAGAAACTATCATCCATGCAACATCTGGCATAGGTCACACCAGATGGGCAACCCATGGCCTGCCCAATGAACAAAATGCCCACCCTCACCTGGACCCAACCAGGAAACTGGCCCTTGTCCATAACGGGATAATTGAAAATTTCCAGAAACTGCGAGAAAAATTAATAAAACAAGGTCATGAATTTCAATCAGAAACAGACACTGAAGTGCTGGTTCATCTCATTGCCAGAGGATTACAAAAGACATCCTCCTTTCCTGAAGCCATCTCATGGGCATTATCACAGGTGGAAGGCTCCTATGCTTTTGCCCTGATCTGCAAAGATCATCCGGGCAAAATATGGGCAGCAAGACAATCCAGTCCGCTTCTTCTGGGGGTAGGTACCGGAGAAAATTTCGTTGCTTCTGATATCCCTGCATTTTTACAATATACAAAGGAAGTTGTTTTTCTGGAAGACGGAGAACTGGTGGAAATGGATGCCAGTTCCTGGCAGGTTTATTCCATTAAAACTTTAAAGCCTGTGACCAAAAAAGTGCAGCATATAGCCTGGGATGTCCAGGCAGCCCAGAAAGGCGGGTTCAAGCACTTTATGCTCAAAGAAATATTTGAACAACCAAGGGTAATTCGCGACTGCCTGGCAGGACGGCTGGATCGTAAAGATGAGCGGGTACTTCTAGCAGAGCTTGACGACCTGCCAGTTCCCGGAAGATTGCATATAGTGGCCTGCGGTACGTCTTATCATGCTGGACTCTGGGCCAAATATCTTTTTGAAAAATGGGCGCACATTCCCGTGGAAGTGGAAATAGCATCTGAGTTTCGCTATCGCCATCTGATCCTGAATCCTGATGAACTGGTACTGGCCATCAGCCAGTCCGGTGAAACAGCCGATACCCTGGCAGGAATAAGACTGGCCAGGGGAAAAGGTATAAAAGTTGTGGGGCTATGTAATGTTGTAGGCTCAACAGTGGCCAGGGAATCTGATCGCGTCATCTATACCCAGGCCGGCCCGGAGATTAGCGTGGCCTCAACCAAGGCCATGTGCAGTCAATTGGTTCTGCTCTATCTTTTAACCCTGTACTGGGGTCAAAGGCAAAGGGTTCTGCCTCATGATGTTTTGTCCAGATCAATACATGGCTTTAGCAGCCTGCCCGATATACTGGAAACTGAGCTGCCGCGGCTGAGGGAAAAGGCAGCGTCTTTAAGTCAGGAGTATGCCAGAGCCAGAAGCTTTTTCTTCCTGGGACGCGGCATAAATTACCCACTGGCCATGGAAGGAGCGCTCAAACTCAAAGAAATCTCCTATATCCACGCTGAAGGGTATGCGGCGGGAGAAATGAAGCATGGCCCTATCGCCCTTATTGAACCCGCCTTTCCCACCTTTGCTCTGGCCTTAAATGATGAACTTTTGCCCAAGGTCAAATCCAATCTGAAAGAAGTTGAGGCCAGAGGGGGCAAAATCATAGCCCTGACCCATCCCCGGACCGACCTCAAAGTTACCCATCCATGGGAAATACCGCTTTTATGGGGACCGTTAAACAGTTTCATGGTTTTGCCCGCCCTGCAGTTATTTGCCTATGAAATGGCTGTTTATTTAGGCAAAGACGTTGACCAGCCCAGGAACCTGGCCAAGAGTGTTACTGTGGAGTAATGATGCGCCTGCAAAAAGTCGAAACTCGCAATTTAGAGCTAGCGGGGACAGGCGAACGACTAATGATTTCAAATGGTTACAACCGTCACAACGCACGCTTCGCTGTTCGCCTCTCCCCGCACGGAAAAATTTACTTTTTGCAGGCGACTCTAAGATGGTGGCATTGTATTTGCTGAAGTGGATTATGAATATCAAAGCAGGAAAAAATTACCGCCTCACTCCATGAGTTTTTACTTGTTCATCCACCTGTATTTTTTCAATGGATTTGAATATGAAAAAATCATGGAGTCAGGTTATCTGCTAACTTCAAGTTGAAGGAGGATATCATGTTGAAACGCCACCACATTATAACCTTAATTACTGTTCTCGCCACTTTTCTAATCTACTCATTGCCCTTAAATGCCATTTCTCAAAGGCAACTCTTTTCCAATGCCTGGCACAATTTTCATCGTCTTGAAAAAAATCCATCCAGGGCAAAATACAGATCTTCATGGCTAAAGCTCAAAAAACAGTTCCAGAGGGTCTATCGTCAAAATCCCAGATCATCTTTCGCAGCTAAAAGCTTATATTATCTGGGACGGACTTACGAAGAATTGGCACGACGTTCCAATATCAAAAATGATTTTTACCAGGCACTTCACTATTATCAACGTGTGGTGAATCAATTTCCACATCATCGCTGGACAGATGATGCTATTTTTCGCAGAGCAGTTATTTATAAAAAATACTTAAAGGATTCCGTCAATTCATATTCTGAGTTGCTCAAAATTGTACATAAATATTCAAATGGTGATATGTACAAAAAAGCACAAAAAGAATTACAAAATTTAGACAAAAAATATATACAAACTCATTTTAAATCCAGAAAAATTAGAAAAAAAATTATAACACAAAATATACGTAACAAATTGTCTCGTTTGGTAAATATTAGATATGCAAAGAATAATAATCAAACTTTTAGAATAGTTGCAGATTTTTCAAAAAAGATAAAATATTGTTATAATTTATTGACATATCAAAAATTAAAAGAAATATTTAAATTTTATATAGAT
>CAJXJU010000232.1 GCA_913055195.1 uncultured Desulfohalobiaceae bacterium
GTCAGGCATGACCTTGATCAGGATTTGATTATGCTTGGCAGGGTTAGCTGACTTTTATCTCTCTTATACTCCCACCATCCCTGGCCCTACAAAACTTAATAAACAAGCCTCTTCAAGAATATGACTCATTTTTTTTTTTGCCCAACCGGAAAATTCTCTGATGTCTAAGTTTATTACTAACCCTAATGTCCACATGACAAAACTCCTCTTTTATATCCTGGAACCTGTATTCGTGAACTTTTGCGCGTTCATCTGAATAAAATTTAAGCAGCATGAACTCCGAGCACCTGAAATGCGCCAATTAAAATTCGCCTGAACAAATATAATTCTGTTCAGGTGCTCGGCACCAAATGGTGAATTTGGGACATGGGACAAAGTGTTTCCAGCAACCGAGCACCTAAACTTAATTCCGTAGTAGCACTGGTAAATTTCATCTTAATCATTTCAGGTGCTCGACTGTCCCCGATCAGTGGATGAAATCATTGCAAAAGTTCACGGATTCAGGATATAATTAACCCCAAAAAACACAAGGAATTTTCAATGGTACCAAAACTTTCTTTATCAATTTCGCCATGTCGAGGCGCGTGTCCTGTCAAAAGGCCCATTCAGCGCCACAACGTGCTGCTTCATTATCTGGCCCTGGGGATTAAAGGAGGGTTAGTAGAAGAAAAGCAACTGGTTACAATTGTAGATGAAATTTTTCACCTCAACCCTCTTTTTGGAGTATGCGGCTATGTTTGCGGCCTCTGTGAAAAGCCCTGTAACAGAGGAGAAGTTGATAGCCATATTCATATCAGGTTTGTTGAACGGTTTGTTTTTGACTGGTACCGTGAACAGGTCAGCAAAGGAGAGCTTCCTCCATACCGTCCGATAAATAAAGAAGCCCCAAAGGGGAAAAAGGTAGCAATTGTAGGTGGCGGGCCAGCAGGACTGAGCGCTTCCTTTTTTCTTGCCAAAGCAGGATACGATGTTCATTTGTTTGAATCAAAAGGCAGACTGGGTGGAGCGTTGCGGTTAATTCCATCATTTCGCCTGCCTGATGATGTGCTTGATTTCGCCATTGATCAAATTATTACCCCCCTGGAGATAAATATTCACTATAATACTACTCCTTCCATTGCTTCCCTGAAAAGTGAGTACGATGCCATATTAGTCTCCACAGGCACACATCTGCCCCGGCCTGTCCCGCCCTTTGCCAAGGGCTTTGAAGAAGTGGAAAATGCCATTGAGATACTTGACAAAATCAGTGAAGGGACCCTGGATAAAGATAAATATAAGGGCAAAAAAATACTGGTCATAGGTGGAAGTGGCGTTGCCATAGACACTGCCAGATCACTGGTTCGTTTTGGAGCTGATGCAGCTCTTGCGTGTCTGGAATCAGAAGACCGCACATCCAAGGATGGAATACTGGCTAACGAAGAGGATGAAATTGGCGGCCTGGAAGAAAATGTCACCTTTTACTATTCCCGTGGCCTGCAAAATGTAGAAAAGAAAAATGGCCAACTGCACCTGACCTTTGCCCGCTGCGTGTCAGTCTATGATATTAAAGGTGAACAAAAAATATTTAATCCCCAGTTTGACTACAACGATCTCATTACAGTCAAGACTGACTATCTGATCTTTGCCATCGGGCAATTGCCTGACAGAGATTATTTGCAGGATTTGCCAACCACAAAGGATGGGCGTGTTGATGTCAACCCCCTGACCTTTCAGGTAGCGGATCAAAACATTTTTATGGCTGGCGATGTTTTTCGTATAGGCTATGCTTCACAGGCCATAAGCGCGGGAAAAGAAGCAGCCATATCCATTGACAGGTATCTCCAGGGCAAAGACCTGTTCAAAGACAGGTATGAAATAGAATATTCTCCCAAGCCTCTGCCCTATCCAGTCGAGACCATCGCCAGAAAACAGGACCATAAACCAGCCATCAGACCAGTTGAGGAACGGATCCACAACTTTGATCTGGAACAATTTGGTTTTACTCTGGATGAATTGATAGCTGAAACCGGACGCTGCCTGCATTGTGGAGGATGTGAAAACTGTCAGGCCTGTGTTGCGCTTGGCTTCCGTGATGAATTATGTAAAATGTATGTCATTGAAGAAAATTGTGATGGTTGTGGTTTTTGTATTGATGCCTGTCCAGTAGGAGCTATCAGGTTAAAAGAATTTAAAGCAGATGGGTTAATCAAAAGAATTGCTGAAGTCGATACAGTCAGGTGTCGCGGGTGTGGTATATGTCAGGCAACCTGTCCCAAGAATGGCTGTGCAGTAAAAGGCTTTGAACCTGAACGGCTCAGAGAACAGATAAGAGAAATATTGGGAAGATAGGCTGAAGAGGAAGTTGAGAAGATAGGAAGATGAGAAGTTAGGCGAATATAGTAGTTGCATCTCAGGTATTCCTGGATAAGCGTAATTATTGTCTTTGCAATCACGTATTCTCCTAACTTCCTGACTTCCCAACTTCTTATCTTCCTTTCTTTACGCCTGAGATGCAAGCCAGTGTTCTAATTCCACATCATATATTTTATATTGTTGATCATCTCTATAGACCAGCATCTTGTCCATAAGGGAATTCAGAGCAGCCCTTAACGATTGGGGCGCAATAGAGTATTTAGAGCAAATAGATGTAGAAAAAAGATTTTTTTGTTCTTCAGCTAAAATTTTTAAGGCCAGACGTTGATTGGCCGTCAAAGTCTGCATCAACATCTTAAAAGGTGCATCATTTTCCAGATTCATTTTCTGGATAACTTTATAAATATCATCCTGGCCTATTGCCTTTACTTTTTCATTAAAAAGATAATGACAAACTTTTTGCACAAATCTGGTTTCTCCCCTGGCCAGTTTATAAATAAGAGCAAAAGCATCCTCTGAAAGTTCTTTTTTTGCCCTTTGAAAACGCTGCGCGCAAAACAGATAAAATTTGTGCTCAGGAATTGGCTTTAACTCTCTGGGATCAGCCAGAGAATAAAATGGCTTTCTGGTATCTATAAAAATATCTGTTAAAATATGAGTTTTTGATCCTGTAAAAACATACGCAATATGAGTATGAAACTGAATCTTTGTCCTTAAACAGGCTTCCAGCGATGGTTGTCCGATTTCCCTTATCTGCTGAAACTCATCAAAGACAAAACATGCCTGACGACCCTGCCCCTCCAGATAGGCAGCAAAATTATCAAATAGCTCATCAAAACACTCATCAAAATCAGACTGCTTAATCTCTGGCTTAAAAACAGGTTGCCCATCCTGATCCAGGCCCAGAGAAAAATTAATCCTTTTAAATATCTTACCCAATTCCTTAAATCTTGCCTTGATACCTTTTTTCAAATTACTGGCAGAAATCCCCTTTGCTACCCTTTTAAGAAAGTCATACTCATTATTTATGCCAAACAAATCCACATAAACCCGAACAAAATTTTCATCTAAATGATGGGTAAAAATTTCAAAAATCAAAGATGTTTTACCATATCTTCGCCTGGAAAATAAAAGAACATTCACAGAATTTTCAATCTTTTCAACAAGCTCCTGAATATCATTTTCGCGATCACAAAAATCATTACCAGTTACTAACACATTGTATTTAAAAGGATTTTTCATAAGCAACCCCCAGGGCTGTCTCATCTAATTTTTGCCACCTAAAGAAAAATAGTGGCTGAAATTTATAATACCCTTAATTTATTAAAAAATTCGAATTTCGAAATTCGAAATCCGAA
>CAJXJU010000233.1 GCA_913055195.1 uncultured Desulfohalobiaceae bacterium
ACTCTGTAACTGATTGAAAATATTGAACATTTTTTCAACTCAGAAAGTTGAGTAAACTTCACTTAATTTCATGGATACAGGTTATGCTTTGGATCCATATCCATAAACTTCGTGCCTTTTATATAATCATGTTTATAAAATCAAACATTACAATCTTGCAGGAAGGTTATTTTTAGGGCAAAATAAGCCAAGAAGCTTGGAGAGGAGGAAAAAGATGGTTTTTGAATACAAAATGGGGCTGGGCTTAATTGCTCCTCTGGGGGCAATGTTCATCGTTGGTCCTTCAGGCGCCCTGGTCATATCCTGGTGTAGTGAGCTTTTTGGCACCTGGCAAAAAAAGATTTTTCTGGATAAATTTGCCTGGCAAATGTCTCGTTTAGCCACGATTCTCACTCTGGGTTTGTTTTTGACGTTTGTTATACTGGGAGCGGGCAGTTATTTTTTAGATCTTCCTTTTTCTGGTCTAAAAAAGCAAGCACAGGATTTTTTTCTGGTTGCGGGCGCTCTCCTGACTCTGTCAGCGATATTGCTTGTTTTTTATTGGAGTTTATGGCAAAAATTGAAAAAGAATAAAGGCATCCATCTTCTTCTTGGCGTCCTGGCTGTCTGTTGCCTGAAGATATTTCTTGTTGTCCTGATTTTTGCTGGTTATTTCCAGGCCGCGCCTGAGGCTGTAGCGCAGCAAATTTTTATTGCAGGTTTTCCTCTTCCCCCTCTTACTTCGCTAATTTATCCTCTTGGTCTCCAGACCCTTATTCTCTCTGTGACGGCAGGGGCAAGTCTGGCCCTGCTTTATTTGCTGCTCAGACGCAACCTGGATGATTTTGGCCGGGATTATTATCGTTATGTGGTCATTCTGGCAATAAAATGGCTTGTTGTTTCTCTGTTTTTGTCTTTCCTGCCGTGTGTCCGGGTATATTTTTTGCTTGGAGAAAAAATACTGGTCTCAAGCTTGTATTTACCAGGGGGCGTAATTGTGGCCAGCTTTGTTCTGATTGTAATTTTAAGCACAGTGTTGATAAAAAGCAAACAGCCCCTGCGTTTAAAAGGAGTGATGGTCTGCTGTTTTTTGCTTGTCTGGCTGCTTTTTGCCGCCAGGCTTGTTTCCTATTTTGAGCTTGCCAATGTATCGCTGGGCAAGGAGTATTTTCGTACCTTTGTCCAGAAAGGATGGCTATAGGTGTATTTTATTAAAACAAGAGGAGGGGATATGCTGAAGCAATTAAAGTTTTCTACCAAAACCTACGCCGGCATTGTTGTCATTGTCTTGACGACTATTGTCCTGATGGGGGCCATTAATTACTGGCGGATGAGCAATGCGCTGGAACAGCTGGGCAGACAGTATATTGCTTCGACTCTGGAAAGGGTGCGTGATGCCCTGTCCATGCAAAATGACATTACCCAGACCAAGATTAACTCGGACCTTGGCCTGATGGATATGCTGGTGCGCCCCATTGGCTCATTTCACCTGGATGAAAGTGAAATGATAGAGATGACCATAGTCAATCAGATTACCAAAGTGTCTGAGAGAGTCAGAATTCCGACGCTGAAAATTGGTAATATGAAAATAAATAATAATTTTGAGCTGGTTGATAAAGTACAACAGATGGTGGGCGGAACAGCCACTATTTTTCAGGTTTTGCCCGGTAAACTCCTGCGAGTTTCCACTAATGTAAAAAAGCTGGATGGCTCAAGGGCAGTGGGTACATATATTCCATCTTCATCGCCTGTATATCAGACAGTAATGTCAGGCCAGACTTTCAGAGGTAAGGCCTATGTTGTCAATGCCTGGTATCTTACGGCCTACAAACCCATGCGTGATCCTTCTGGCAAGATTGTGGCCGTAATCTATGTGGGCAGAAAAATTATGACACCGGAACTCAGAAAGGTTCTGGAAAAGGTCAATGTTAATGGCAAGGGTTATCTGTTTGTCTTTAACTCAAAAGGTGAATTTTTATATCACCCCAGTGCTAAAGTAATGCAAATGAATATGAAAGACTTTCCCTTTGGTCAACAGATGTTGCATACTAAAGATGGATTTGTTGAATATATATGGAAAGGCAATAAAAAGATTTCAGGCATTAGATATTTTAAACCCTGGGATTGGTATTTTGCCTGTGGCTTGTTGAAACAAGAGATGTTTTTTGGTCTGGATAAGGTATTGCTTTCTTCAACCGGTATAAGTGCAATTATATCCTTGTCGCTTTCTGTTTTGCTGGCAGTTATTCTAATTACAAATATTAATAAAATTATGAAAAAAGTGGCCACTGCATGTCGTAAGATTGCAGAAGGACATTATGAGATACGTATTGACTATTCAGCATATGACGCTATTGGTGAAACAGTGCATGCCGTACATGAGCTGGCTCGTAGTATCCGGGATAAAATTTTTATTATGGAATCCTTTCGTGATGGTATTTCAGTGCCTTTGTTTAGTGTAGATAACGATCGGATTGTACGTTTTGCCAACAAGGCCATATGTGACCTGACAGGTCATGCTTTAGACGAAGTAATAGGCAAGCTTAAAGGCTATGAGATGTTGAATTATCCGTCTCTGGATGTCTGTCAGGTATGTAAGCCAATAGCGGAAATAGTGATTCCCCAGGGCCGGGCCTGGGAAGGTGAAGTGACTTTTCACCATCGTAATGGTGAAGAAAAACAGGCCCTGGTGGTGGCCTTTCCCATCAAGGACCGTAAAGGCCAGATTTTAGAAGTGGCCATTATGCTCCAGGATATTACAGAAATCAAAAAGAATCAGGAAATAATGGCCAGACAGGCTGAAACATTAAGGTCAACTGCTCAGGCAATTAACGAGATTACCGATTTGATGGCATCTGCTTCTGACGAGCTTTCTGCCCAGATTGATGAGACAGCCAGAGGCGCGGATTTGCAAAAACAGCGTGCAGCAGAAACGGCAACAGCAATGGAAGAAATGAACTCTACGGTTCTGGAAGTGGCTAAAAATGCTTCCAGTGCAGCAGAAAGCACTGAAGCTGCCAGACAAAATGCACTGGATGGCGAGAAGGTAGTTCAGGAATCCATCAGGGCCATTAAAGAGGTGCAAAATCTTACCAATCTGGTGAAAGAAAATATGAATCAACTGGGTCAAAAAGCCGAGAATATCGGGCAGGTGATCAATGTAATATCTGATATTGCTGACCAGACCAACCTCCTGGCCTTGAATGCTGCTATCGAGGCGGCCAGGGCAGGTGAGCATGGCCGTGGATTTGCTGTGGTTGCTGATGAGGTTAGAAAACTGGCTGAAAAGACAATGGCAGCGACCAAGGAAGTTGGTGAGGCCATAGCCTCTATTCAGGGTGATGTGGCCAAAAATATTGAAGATACTGACAGAGCTTCTCAGGCTGTTGAAAAGTCAACTGAACTTGCTGCCAACTCTGGTAAGGCATTGCAGGAAATCGTTCATATAGCTGAAGCTAACGCGGATCAGGTACGGGCCATTGCCACGGCGGCTGAAGAACAATCAGCTTCCAGCGAACAAATAACAAGGGCAGTGGAGGAAATAAACAGAATTTCCGCTGAGACCAGTGAAGGTATGCAACAGGCTGCTCATGCCATTGCCGAACTGGCTGAACAGGCGCAAAAGTTGAAAAATCTGGTGCAGGAAATGCAGAAGTAGGCAACCTTATTAACTCAACTTTCGGAGTTCCGAAAGTTGAGAAATTCGAAATCCGAATATCGAA
>CAJXJU010000234.1 GCA_913055195.1 uncultured Desulfohalobiaceae bacterium
ATTAAAGCTCCAATATTTTTCCGTTTGCACATACTTTCTATCCTTATTCTAATCTTACTTGAATTCGTGAACTTCAACGCGCCCATCTAGTGTAAATACGCTCCTGAAAATTCGTACGGGGAGTGTCCTCCTTGCCCTGCTCTAAGTGCTTGCCACAGGCGACTGTCGCCGTACAACGAATTAAAAAAACAAAAATTCACGAATTCAGGATATAATATATTATTGCAGATTACAGATCAAACAGGAGGGCATCGCTGTTCAGCGATTTTGATTGTCACAAAAGTTCACGGAGCCGGTAAAAAATAAAAGGTAGGCGAAAAATTCATGGATAAGAAAAATTCTGAGAGCGCCTATTGTCTGACATAATTAATTTATTCAGGATGATATTCTGGATTTTGGATTACAATAAAAATCTACTAAAAAACATATTTGTGCAAAAGGAAACACAGGAAAGTTACTTGGCTTAGACAACATCAATAATTTCAAAAATTCAGAAAAAAATACAGTTCTCTTTGCTATCTGAGATAAGCCATTTAATAATTTTTTTGTATCACTACCTGTATTTTTATACATTGTATATAAAGCATATAAAGCAAAAAACAAAGCAAACTTCGCGTTTATACATACTATATCCATATTATTTCTTCTCTCTATATGTCTCGTTGGGTTAATATATTTATGCGGAGTTAATTCTGATCTATCACGAATTAGCAATGTACGCATTATCACATATTGAGAACCAGCTATAATTTTATGAATATCTATACGTTCATCTGGTTTAGACATTTCCTTTTTTATTTTCCACAAAACATCTTTATAATAGATATCTACCAAGCTTTTAGCTATACTTTTTATATCATCCTGCTCTAATGAAAGCTTATATATCTTTTCAAAATTCTGAAGTGCAGATTTAAAAAAATCATATCTTATTATTCTCTTTATTTCACTTTCACTTTGAACCTTTTTCCGATCCATTATGAATCCTCTCTTGTCCCTATATTGACCACATTTATTTTTTACCCTACATCTATTATTGAAGGGCATCTACGAAGGTCAGTCCTCAGCAAAGCAATTAAGTGCCATAAAATTTTGGTACAATTATCCTACCTGGGCTCCGATCCCTAATAAATTCATTAAGGCTTTGATAAAATCGTCTGCATGTGCGTTCCTCATGAAACTGATTATTTTTCTATAACATCTTTAAGGTCTTTAGCAAAATTTAAAAAATCGTCCACGTCACTTCCTTCAATTGGCTTTAGCAAAGCTGATGCATCGATAGAAGTGTTGTCAAATTTTACCTCTGGATTATCTACATCTGGAAGAATACAAAAGTCGATCTTATCACTTTCATCTTCTTCCAAAAATTTCATAGTAGTTTCTATCAATTTATTATAATCATTCTTGATAGACATATTCATCATCCCCTTTTTCTGGCCCCGCAATTGCGGGGCCTTTTCTCGAAGAGTCTAAAATCTTTTTACAAATAATTTTCTTTTGATTTTTATCTTACATATCTTATAGTTACATACAGGTGCCTGCCTCTCTTGCTGCTTCACGGCACTTCATTCTTTGCAGTGCCCTGGCCAGTGCTGCTCTCGTCCGTGCATAGGCTTCACGGTCTTTTTGCTCTCTTAACCTCATTTCAGCTCTTTCTCTGGCCTTGCGTGCTCTTTCAACATCAATTTCTTCAGCTTTTTCCGCAACTTCAGCCAGAACTGAAACTTTTGCCGGAGTGACCTCAGCAAATCCACCAGCAACAAAGACATAATACCTTTTCCCATTCTTTTTATAATAAAGACTGCCTATACCTAAGGCAGACAGGAAAGGTATATGATTGGGCAGGACACCGAACTCACCATTAATTCCAGGTGCACCAACATACTCAACTTCTTCAGAGAGAAGTTTACGATCCGGTGTCACTATTTCCAGTTTTATTGAATTAGCCATATGCTCACCCTATTTACATCTTCTTGGCGTTTTCAAGGGCTTCGTCAATTGAGCCAACCATATAAAAGGCCTGCTCAGGAATATCGTCATGCTTACCTTCAATGATTTCTTTAAAGCCTTTGATTGTGTCTTCCAGCTTTACATAACGACCAGGCTTACCAGTGAACTGCTCAGCGACATGGAATGGTTGAGACAGGAACCTCTGGATTTTCCTTGCCCTGTTAACAATAAGTTTATCTTCATCAGAAAGTTCATCCATACCCAGAATAGCAATAATATCCTGCAAATCTTTATATTTCTGGAGGATCTGCTGTACCTGACGAGCAACTGTATAATGGTCAACACCCAATACATTAGGATCAAGAATACGTGATGTAGAATCCAGAGGATCCACAGCAGGATAAATACCAAGCTCAGCAATCTGACGGGAAAGAACGATTGTACCGTCTAAGTGCGAGAAGGTTGTAGCTGGTGCGGGGTCAGTCAAGTCGTCAGCAGGCACATAAACGGCCTGAACTGAGGTGATTGATCCTTTGGTAGTAGAGGTAATTCTTTCCTGAAGTTCACCAAGGTCAGTTCCCAATGTTGGTTGATAACCAACCGCTGAAGGCATACGGCCCAGCAAAGCTGATACCTCAGAACCAGCCTGTGTAAAACGGAAGATATTATCAATAAACAAAAGTACGTCCTGATTTTCTTCATCACGGAAATACTCAGCACAGGCCAGAGCTGTCAAAGCAACACGAGCACGAGCTCCAGGAGGCTCATTCATCTGACCATAAACAAGAGCTGATTTGTCAATAACGCCAGCATCAATCATTTCATGATACAGGTCATTTCCTTCACGCGTGCGCTCACCAACACCGGCGAAAACTGAAATACCACCATGCTGTTTGGCGATATTATTAATCATTTCCATCAGAATAACTGTCTTACCAACACCAGCACCGCCAAACATTCCCATTTTACCACCCTTGGGGAAGGGAACCAGGAGGTCAATAACCTTAACGCCGGTTTCCAGAACCTCAATCTTGGTGCTTTGCTCTGTAAAGGCTGGTGCAGGCCTGTGAATTGGATAGTGTTTGTCTGATTTAACAGGCCCTTTATTATCCACCGGGCGTCCAACAACATTCAATATTCTACCCAGTGAAGCCTTGCCAACTGGAACCATGATAGGCTTACCAGTATCTTTGGCTTCCATTCCCCCAACCAGACCATCAGTGGTATCCATAGCAATACAGCGAACAACATTGTTACCCAGATGCTGGGCAACCTCTACGACCAGGTTATCAGGCTGGTCATCAATGGTTGGGTTAGTAATAAAAATCGCATTAAGAATATTTGGTAATTTTCCTTCAGGAAACTCAATGTCAACAACCGGCCCAATAACCTGAACAATTTTTCCTATATTTTGTGCACTCATTTATTTTTGCCCCCTATTAACCTTGTTTTAGCGCCTCTGCGCCACCTACTATATCCATTAGCTCTGATGTGATGCTTGCCTGTCTGGCTTTATTAAAGGCCAGAGTCAAATCATGGACTAATTCATCGCAGTTCTTGGTGGCATTATCCATTGCAGTCATTCGTGCAGCATGCTCACTGGCTGAAGTATCCAGCAAACCACGATAGACCTGAACCTTCACGTACCTGGGTAACAGTTCTGCCAGCAGTCCTTCTACAGAAGGTTCAAAAATATACTCGCTTACCGGCCCTTCCTGGACACTCTCAA
>CAJXJU010000235.1 GCA_913055195.1 uncultured Desulfohalobiaceae bacterium
AGCCAATGCGGATCGTTTCCTGAAAACTGAATACACTGACAATTCGACTCTGTAATTGATTGAAAATATTGAACATTTTTTCAACTCAGAAAGTTGAGTTCCCTTACCCCTTACCCCTTAACCCTTACCCCTTTTTTTATAATTCCCGCTCCCAATACCTGTCCTTGCGGTGAAAAAAGAGCTGCCACCTGGCCAGGAGTTGGAAGTTTTTGAGGTTCTATAAAAAAGATTTGCAAAAGATTACCACTGTCTTTAATTTTTACTCTGGCTTTTTTGGCCTTTTGCCTGTACCTGGTCTGGGCCAGGATCTCTTCGGGCCATTGCTCAGGTGGAACCAGAAAATTTACATCCTGGACAATGCATCCTTGAGACCATAATTCTTCTTCCGGGCCGACAATAAGGGTATTGTGGGCAAGGTCTTTGCCTGTGACATAGAGTGGATATTTGTAGGCAATGCCTATCCCTTTGCGTTGGCCCAATGTATAGCGCCACAGTCCTTTGTGAGTCCCTAAAATTTCACCTTTGCTGGTTTTTATAGGGCCTGGCCCTGGAAGGTCTATGCCCTTTTGAAGGAGAAAGTCACGGTAGTCGTTATCTATAAAGCATATTTCATTACTTTCTCTGGAAATGACTGGGGAGATGGACTTCTCTTCCAGGAACTTCCGCACTTCTTTTTTAGACCAGGAAGCCAGGGGAAAAACAACATTTTTAAATTTCTGTCGCGGCACAAGAGAAAGAAAATAGCTTTGATCTTTGATGTTATCCTTTGCCTTCCATAAAGTGACCTTATTGTCTATGTTTTTTACCAGAGCATAGTGGCCCGTTGCTATTTTTTCGGCTCCCAGAGAAAGGGCTTTGCCCAGAAGCAGGCCAAATTTCATTGTGACATTGCACACAGCACAGGGATTAGGAGTATGACCCTGAACATAGCTTTGAATAAAAGGAGTGATTACTTTTTGTTCAAAGGCTTGTGAGAGATCAAGAATATGCAACTTTACCCCAAGCTTGCTGCAAATATTTTCTATTTTTTTGTTTAAGGTGATGGTTTCATCTGAAGGGGGTAGAAAATGGGCATGTACTGCAAAAATATTATGGCCCTGTTCCTTTAAAAGAAGCAGGGCCATGAGGCTATCAGCACCGCCACTTAAGGCAACAGCAATTTTTTCTTCACTTTTTTTCATCCTTCATCTCTTAAGTTGCATCTTTCCTTTTTCATCCTACATCCTTTAAATTCCTCCTCTCTTGCTTCCTTCTTCATCTTTTTTTCATCCTTCATCCTTCATCCTTCATCCTTTAAAACATGTGGCAGGCCTGGCCCTTGCAGGGCCTGTTCCAGCACATGGCAGACCTGAAAAATAATTTCCTCTCCAAAGGCTGGGCCAAAAAATTGCATACCCACAGGCATGTTGGTTTCCTGGCCTAAGCCCACAGGTAAAGTCATCCCTGGCAAACCAGTAAGATTAAGAGATATGGTAAAAATATCTGTCAGATACATCTGCAATGGATCGTCTATGTTCTCTCCCAGTTTAAAAGCAGTAGTAGGAGCAACAGGCGCGCAAATAAGATCGCAGGCTTTAAGCGCGTCTAAAAAGTCCTGGCGGATAAGGCGCCTGACCTGCGCTGCCTTTTTATAATAGGCATCATAATAGCCAGCAGAAAGGACATAAGTGCCCAGCATGATTCTTCGTTTGACCTCTTCGCCAAAGCCTTTAGATCGGGAGTTAAGATACATCTCCAGAAGTTCTGTGGCCTCTTTGTCCCGAAAGCCAAAGCGCACTCCATCATACCTGGCCAGGTTGGATGATGCTTCAGCCATGGCAATGATATAGTAGGTGGCAATGGCATAAGGAGTATGCTTGATGCTGATGGGAATAATTTCCGCGCCCAATTCTCTGGCCTTGTTCAATGCCTGTTCACAGCAATCTTTAACCTCTGGACTCAAGCCTTTTTCCCAGTATTCCACTGGATAGCCCAGACGTATTCCTTTGAGGTCATTTGCCTTTTGCAGGGTTTGAACATAATCAGGCACATCTTCTGGACTGCTTGTGGAGTCTTTGGGGTCATGGCCGGCAATTACTTGCAGCATAAGAGCCGCGTCCCGCACTGTTCTGGTCATGGGACCGGCCTGATCCAGTGATGAGCCATAGGCAATGAGTCCAAAACGGGAGACCCGGCCATAGGTAGGCTTTAAGCCAACAATGCCGCAAAAACCAGCAGGTTGACGAATAGAGCCGCCAGTATCAGTGCCCACGGAAGCAAAGGCCTGGGCAGCGGCCACACTGGCTGCTGAACCGCCACTTGAGCCACCAGGAACGCGGGTTAAATCGTAGGGGTTTTTAGTTGGACCAAACGCGGAATTTTCCGTGGATGATCCCATGGCAAATTCATCCATATTGGTCTTGCCCAGGATAATGCATCCGGCCTGCTTGAGCTTTTCCACCAGTGTTGCGTCATAACAGGGCACAAAATTTTCCAGTATTTTTGAAGCACAGGTAGTGCGGATTCCTTTTGTGGCAATGACATCTTTAATGACAACAGGTACGCCCCATAAAGGTTTTTCCGGATCCGGCCCCTGATTGTCCATCTGTCTGGCCTGCTCAATGGCCTCCTCAGCACAGGTGGTGATGAGGGCATTTAATTCTGGTTCAGTCTTTTCAATGACCTGTAAACAGGCATTGACGACTTCTTCTACGCTGGCTTCTTTGCGCGACAAAATATCTCTGATCCGGGTAAGAGTTTTGAATGCTAGTTCCATTTTTGCTCCTTTTGGCCTTTAAATTATCCTTGGCACGATAAAGTATTGACCGTCGTCTTCTGGCGCATTGGCCAGTAATTCTTCGCGTTTAAATTTTTTTTCAACAACGTCTTCCCGCAGTACGGTAGTCTGTTCTACGGGTGAATAAAGTGGCTCTACATCTGTGGTCTCAAGTTCATTTAATTTTTCCATATATTGCAAAATGCTGGATAATTGGCCTGTAAACTGGTCAAGTTTATCTTCTTCCAGTGATAGCCTGGACAATGTTGCGATTTTTGCTACCTGTTCTTTGCTAATACTCATTTAATTCTCCTTTAAATTTAACACTTAAAACCCCGGATTTGTATCTGTCATCTGGACAGTGCTGTTTTGTTCCAGCCTTAGTTGTTCTAACTTCAAGGCTCGTCTTTTTTTCCTGAATTCTATCTTTGCCTCAATAGTTGTCATATTTGCTGGAATGAGACCTGAGTTTGAAAGTTGAAATACAAAAAGTTCCTGCCTTGCCCGACCATGTTCATCCCAGGATATGGGGGCCATGGTCCAGTCCATGCCCTGCAATCCCGCCAGTATTTGATTGAGCTTTGCAGGCTGCCAGGTGTCAGACAGCAGTGAAGTCAGCATAGCTGAAAAGCGGATAAAATCAAAGCCCAGGGCAACCCAGAAGTCTGGCTCTCCCTGAGCGGTTTGCTCAAGTAATTTTTTGAGCAGGATCACTTTTGCCTCCCGGTTTTCTGGCCACCATGCCCCGGGCACAAGGGCCAGAGAAAAATAGTGTATTTCCAGTTCGTGGGGATTAAGCCCTTGCGTCCATAACATGGGGCCCAGGAAAACAAGCCTGTTTTCGTCGTAAAAAAAGAATTGGGGAATTATAGCGCTGGCCCTGGACAGTGAGTCAGGGATAAATACAGCCTGAAAGT
>CAJXJU010000236.1 GCA_913055195.1 uncultured Desulfohalobiaceae bacterium
CAACTAAAATATCTATTGTTTTTCTTTCTGCTTGCCTCGAGTGAATAACCACGGGTAAATCCTTGTCCCTGGCCAGAACAAGTTGTTCCTGAAAAACTTTAACCTGTACCTCTCTGGGACTTAAATTATAATAAAAATCTAAGCCAATCTCCCCAATGGCCTTTATTTTACTATCCTGTTTAATGATCTGCTCAGTTTTATTTAATTTATCCTGATCAAAATTTTTAGCATCATGAGGATGTGTGCCTAAAATGAAAAAGACCTGATCAAAAGAAGAAAACAGGTCTTTATTTTTCAAATAGGCATCAGGTCCTAAAAAGACGTTTCCTATACGAGACACTCCACATTTCTGTGCCCGGCTTACTATGTCATTCAAATCTGAACTAAGCTGATCCAGGTCCAGGTGAGCATGACTGTCAATTCCACCTGGAGGAAGATTAAGTTCTTCTGGCAAAACCCTTTTTTTCTTTTTAGCCATTTTTATTACTCTTCCACTCCTCTAACTTTATAGCTTCTTCTATAAGCATGATAGGAATTTCTTCTTTAATTGGATAGACCAATGCACATTTTTCACATATTAATCCGTCTTCTTCCTGAGTTAAAATCAAATCCCCCTTGCATTTAGGGCAGGCTAAAATTTTCAGTAATTCTTTGTTTAAAGTCATAATGGCTCCTTGATTAAAATAATTGTTTTAAAATGTCTTCGCCGGCTTTTTGTGTTTCTTGTTTGGGCGATAAGGTTTTAGCTGTTGATGTTGGTTCAGTTCCGATTTTAAAGGGCAAGTAATATGTCTTATCACTGTTTGGTCCGGCCAAAAGTCCGGTTCTGGCATCTATTTTAGCCATAACAATGCCTGGTGGACGTGGAAAGTCCTGAACAGGATAATATGGCTCCACTGCCTGGCGATAGCTAACCCAGATGGGACAGGCAGCTCTTGAGCCTGTTTCATATTTACCCATTGGAGTTAATTGGTCAAAGCCTACATATACACCAGTCAGCAGATAAGGAGTAAAGCCCATAAACCATGCATCCTGTTCGTTATTTGTAGTTCCAGTTTTTCCAGCCACGGGTCTTTTAAGCACTCTGGCTCGCCAGCCTGTCCCATCTCTGACAACTTCCTGTAGTAGATATGTTATGATATAACTTGTTTCTGGACTTAAAGCTTGCACAGGTTCAAAATTGGCCTGGTAAAGTTCTTCACCCCATGACGTTGTTACTTTGTTTACTAAATGTGGTTTGATATATGTACCACCGCGTGCAAAGGCTGTGTATGCCTGGCAGAGGTTAATAAGAGTTACCGGAACAGAACCAAGGCTGACCGATAGGTTGCGTGGAAATTTACCTTCTAAGCCAAGGTCTTTTGCACGTTTGATAATCTTATCTATGCCAATACGCTGTGCTATGCGGATGGTGACCAGATTGCGTGATTTAACCAGTGCTGTTCTCAAAAGTGTAGGGCCAAAAAATATGCCCTCAAAATTTTCTGGTTTCCAGGTAGAATTGGTTTGAAAGTTATCATAAACTATGGGAGCGTCAAGGACAATGGTTGCGGGAGTAAATCCATTATCCATTGCTGCTGAATAGACAATGGGCTTAAAGGCAGACCCTGGTTGTCTTTTGGCCTGTGTCGCCCTATTAAATTGACTCCTGAAGAAGCTATATCCCCCAATCAGAGCCAGCACCTGTCCTGTTTTGGGATCCAGTGAAACCAGAGCGCCTTCTACTTTAGGTTCTTGTTCCAGGGATAACTGCCAGATAGGGCTATTTTCTTTTTGTTCTAACACTTGCGCCCAGACAACATCACCAGGAGATAATACTCGACGGGCATCCTTGATTTTTGGTACTTCTTCTGGCGCTTTTTTGGGATCAGGTTTTCTTGCCCAGGCCATTGTCTTTACATCTATCCATCCTTGAAAAGAACCAAATTTAACTTCTGCTCCTTTTTTTTCCACCCTGGTGACTAAAACTTTTAACCATTCTCCAGGTTCTAAAATATCAGGATGAATTGATTCCTTGCGAAGGAACTCTTCAAATTGATTTGTTTCCAGATGCTCTATTGGACCTTGCCATCCTCTGCGTTTAGTAGATGCAATAAGTCCTTTTTTAACCGCATTTTTTGCTGCCACTAAATGCTCAAGATCTGCACCGGTATAAACAATCAGACCGCCCTTATAGACTTTGTCCTCACCAAATTTCTGGAGTAGCCAGCGGCGTACTTCTTCCAGGTAATAAGCGCCTTGCTGCCAGGAAGGATCAGCCATTTGTTTGAGGATAATTGGTGTTTGCCTGGCCCGTTCATATTCTTCATCATTTATCCACCCAAGTTCTTTTAACCTGCTCAAAACATATTCCTGTCTTTTTTTTGCACCATTAAAATTTTTATAAGGATTATATTTTGAAGGAGCCTTGGGCAGACCGGCTAGAAGGGCTGCTTCGGCCAGATTTAATTCAGAGGCATGTTTGCCAAAATATTCCCTGGCAGCGGCCTCGATACCATAAGCTCCTGCTCCCAGATAAATCTGATTGAGATAAATGGTTAAGATTTCATCTTTAGTTAGGTATTTTTCCAGACGATAAGCCAGGATAGCTTCTTTTAATTTACGCGTGTAACTACGCTCTGGTGAAAGGAGCATGGATTTTATGACCTGCTGGGTGATGGTGCTCCCGCCCTGGACAATAGCGCCGGCCATTAAATTTTTAATAGCCGCCCTGAAAATACCAATAAAGTCGATGCCTTCATGTTCATAAAAGTTGGCATCTTCAGCAGCCAGAAAGGCTTTGGGTACCCAGTCAGATACCTGGTTTAGTGAGACCAGAAACCTTTTTTCCTTATAAAAATAGCCCAGGATCCTACCGTTTCTCGTTAAAATTCTGGTTACCAGCGGTGGATTATAATCTGTTATTTTTTTGAAGCCAGGCAGATCCCTGGCAGCCCAGAAATAGAGACCAATAATTGAACCAGATACAATTATCATAAACAATAATATGATTGTAATTATAGTCTTTAAGATTTTCATTTTTATTTCGTAATTCCTAGAGCTGTTATCATGGAATTAAAATTATCCTCAATACTGTCTATAGTTACTGAAAATAGTTTTAAAAGATGGCCAATTTTTTTTGTTTTTTTTTGGGCCAGACAATATTTGTCCTCAAAATAAGTAATTTTTTGATTATAAATCCAGAATGGATAAATTTGACAATAAAATGGCCTGTCATCTCTTGCAAGGTCACATCCACTGTCTGTTAAGAAATAACATTTTCCGTTATCTTTTAGTCTCAGTCGATAGTGGGTCCCGTTTGGTGGGAAAAGTTGTACAATTTTTTGTTTATATTCTGGTAATAGTGAAATTAATTTATGAATAAAATTGTTCGAGTTTTTTTCCTGGGCATAAAAATCATCAGTCCCTATTTTTTTTCTTATCTTTTCTATTTCAGGCTCTGATAAAGGAAAACAATATTCAGTGCATTCTTGTTTTATTTGACAGCAAGTTGGATAAATTTCACTACATTGAGCACAGATATATTTTTCCATTTTATGATTTAATTGCAATGACTCAAATTTGACCTTTTTAATAAAAATGTCAGCCTGTAACATACTATAATAATTCAATCTTTACCCTGTTGAATCCCGCTTTGCGGGGCTGTCCCTGACAGCATTCAACAGGGT
>CAJXJU010000237.1 GCA_913055195.1 uncultured Desulfohalobiaceae bacterium
TTCAAGAGTTTTCTGAAAAAAATCAGAATTAAAAAGGGTTGTTAAAGGATCAGTAATACTGGTTTTGTAGAGATAGAGTTTGTCCAGACAAAGAGAAGTCATGGTGACAAGATAGGGAAGCATGGGCTTAAGCTGGGCAGAGTTTATTTTTTTTGCTACAAAAAGACCAAGAAAGTTGTCTTTGAAGACCAAAGGTAAAAGCAACCGGTCTTTTTCCAGTAGTGGAGTTATCTGCTCTGGAATAGTTTGCGGAAAGTACAGGCTGTGGGAGCCAAAAGAAAAAATTTCTTGGATGAATTTTTGCAGGATGGGTTCAAATTGAATGAGATCGTTTTTTTCTAACGTTATCTGGTTATTATTTTTTTTCATATGAAAGTTAAAGGTTGAATGTAAAAAGGTTAAAAGGTAAAAAGATTATAAGCATGACAGCACAGGCTCATATCCTGTTAAGACCTTGTCTGCAAGTCAAATAAGGTTGAATAAAAAGGAGAAAAGGATGACATCTGAACTTTTTGATACCATTTATCAACGCAGAAGTATCCGCAAGTTTACAGACCAGGATGTTGATCGGGAATTGATCCTTAAAATCCTTGACGCTGGCCGCATGGCCCCTTCAGGGCTTAATAACCAGCCCTGGCGTTTTCTGGTTGTCAAGGATGAGGAGCGGAAAATTAAGCTGGCTGAGTGCACTAAATATGGACATATTGTGCGTCAGGCAAATACTTTGATCGTGGTTTTTCTGGACAGGGATGCCATGTATAATGCCACAAAGGATTACCAGGCTGCAGGTGCCTGCATTCAGAATATGTTGTTAGCTATTCATGGGCTTGGCCTGGGAGGGGTCTGGCTGGGAGAGATTTTAAATCAGGAATCCCAGGTACATGAGGTGTTAAATACAGACCCTACAAGGCTGGAACTAATGGCTGTTATTGCTCTGGGATATCCGGCACAAAAAGGTAGCTCTTCGCGCAAAAGTTTATCTCAATTACTTTTAGAGGAGTTTTAAATGGTAGAGATCAGGATTTTTCAACTTGGGGTTTTGCAAACCAATTGTTATCTGATTTTTAATAAAAATGAGGCTGTGGTGATTGATCCAGGCGGAGATCCACGCGAGGTTATCTCTTTTCTGGCAAAAAATAATCTTCGGCTGACTCATATTTTAAATACTCACCTTCATTTTGATCATATTCAGGGCAATGCTGCTCTGGCTAATGCTACTGGCGCCCCAATCCTGGCCAACAGGGAAGATGAGTTTTTATTGCAGACAGAAGTTGGCGCTGGCGGATTTATGGATTTTCCAGAAACAGAACCCTTTGATTTTAATGATTTAAGAGAGGGGGAAACGGAATTTCTGGGGCTTACCTGCCAGGTGCTGGCAACGCCCGGACATACCCCTGGCAGTCTTTCTTTTTATTTTCCTGAAATTGAGGCTGTTTTTGTGGGAGATTTGCTCTTTTTTCGCTCAATTGGCCGTACTGATTTTCCTGGCGGTGATTTTGAAATCCTTAAAAAATCAGCGCGGGAAAAGATTTTTACCCTTCCGGATGATACAATTATTTACCCTGGTCATGGTGAAGAAACAAGGGTCATGGATGAAAGGCTGCATAATCCTTTTTTTCATGAGGTGAAGATTATATAAGAAAGGATGAAGGATGAAAGGGGGAGGGATGAATGAAGAAGGAAGAAGGGGAAAAAGAAGGCGATTGAGTGGGATAAGTTGTGTTTTTTGAGAAATTGAGTTTATGCTTGAATCATTGATTTGCCATTATTCCATTTTAAAAGACCAGGGCGGCGCTGCTGTAGTTGCCAACTGTTTATGTTCGCTTTTGCAGCAAAGAAACATTTTAAGCAGACGATTCTGGGAAATAGAGGGTGGTGGGTTAAAAGAACTTGACGCGGCCAGTGGTGAGAGGATTGTTCATCTTCATTCCACCCTGAACTGGCCAGAGATATTGAGTTATCTCGTAAAAAAAAATGAGAAGGTAGTTATTACTGCCCATGATTGTTCTTTATTCACCGGAGGTTGTCCCCATCCCATTGATTGCTTAAAATGGCAGTCAGGTTGCAAGGGGTGCCAGAGAGGATATGCTCAGGCTGAAAAACTCTGGCAGGCTAAGAAGACTTTGATTTTTGATTTACAGCCGACAATAGTCAGTCCTTCCAGGTGGCTGGCCAGGCAGATAACTGCTGTATGGCCGGAGATTAAAGTTAAAATTATTCCCAATGGCATACTTAGTGATGAATTTTCTTCTGGAAAGTTGCCACAAGATGAAGACATGGAACACTTTACCCGCTGGCCAACAGTTCTTTTTGTTGCTCATGGGGGACAAAAAGCAGCTTATAAAGGAGGAGAAAAGTGGTTCTATCTCTGGCAAAGAATAAGGCAGGAAGTTCCTGCTGCTCGTGCCCTGTTTGTTGGCGGGGAAAAGTATGCTGAGATTGATGGAGTCTATTGCCTTCCGTATTTGCCGCGCGATGTGTTGTTTAACCTGATGAAAAGGTGCAAGGTTCTGGTTTATCCATCTCTGGCAGATAACCATCCTTTGCTTATTCTGGAGGCTATGCAATGTAAATTGCCTGTAGTGGCCTTTAAAGTTGGCGGCATTCCTGAGCAAATTATTGACGGTCAGAGTGGCATCCTGGTTGAGCCGGGCAATTGGGAGGAATTGGCGCAAAACGCGGTATATCTTTTAAAGAACAGACACGAAGCAGCGTTTCTGGCTGACATGGCTTTTGAGCGAGGCAGGCAGTTTTTTTCTGCCGGGAGAATGGTGATGGAATATATAAAGATTTATACTCGATTGGATTGTGGGAGGTAGCCATGCTTGACAAAGATATTGAATTGGATTTGCGGGACAAGTGTTGAGGCATAAGCCAGGAGATAAGTTGGTATCTCCGTCTTAGCCGTGGGCAGAAAATAAAAGTTCTGGCGCAAAAAAAGGCTGCCAGATTGTTGCAACACGCCCTGCGTCTTGCTCCTTTCTGGAATTTAAGCATCAGGGAAGAAGAAGATTATATTGAAGGTATTTTTGAGCGCAAAAAATGAAAAGTTGTCTGGTACTGGCATGTAGTCCCAGAACAGGAGGAAATACTGATGCTGCTGTCAGTCTTATAGTTGACGCTCTTGAGCAGCAGGATGTGTGTGCGGAGGTAATTTATTTGCGGCAGTTTAAGATTGCGCCGTGCCAGGGTTGCCAAAAATGTGCGCAGGAGCGGCTGGGTCATTGTGTTCTGGCAGGATCTGATGATGCGCAGTCACTTTTAGAGAAGTTTTTAGCTTATAGAAACCTTTTTATTTGTTCGCCTATTTATTTTTATCATTTGCCTGCCCTGTTAAAGGCCCTGATTGATAGGAGTCAGTGTTTTTATGCCATGTGGCTTAATGGCCGCCTTAAAATTTCTATGGGGGTGGCAAAGATCATCCTTCTGGCTGGACGAAAAAAAGGCGAAAACCTGTTTGCTGGCAGCCTATTAACTCTGAAATATTTTTTGTCGCCGTTTAATTATAGTCTGGAGTATCTGACTTTACGTGGTCTGGACAGAGCAAAAGATTTGCAGGCACAGCGGCAAATTCAGGAAAAAATACGCCTGTTTGCAAGGATAACATCTGAGGAGTCGCCTGCAAAAAGTCGAAACTCGCAATTTACAGATGGCGGGGACAGGCGAA
>CAJXJU010000238.1 GCA_913055195.1 uncultured Desulfohalobiaceae bacterium
GGCGATTTAATTAGCAGTAAATATAAAATGGATGCACTAATCGAGGAATCCATAGCATCAGTGACATTGCCTTTGGTTTGAGGACCCCTATGGCAGCCGCAGAAAAGATTAAACTGAAATATGGGTGTGCCTTGACTGACCTCATTCAGGAGGATGAAATAATTGAGGTTCCCAGCGTTGGAGGCAGACCTCCCAGGCGTTTGTCTAGACATATTCTGGCTGAGATCTGTGAGCCAAGAATGGAAGAGATGCTGGCCCTTGTTGATCAGGAACTTATTAAATCCGGTTATAAAAAGACCATTGGTGCGGGGGTAGTCTTAACGGGTGGGGCATCTATGATCGAAGGAATGCAAGAGCTGGCTGAACAGATTTTTAACTTGCCTACCCGTATAGGATATCCTGTTAAGGTAGGAGGATTACAGGATGTTGTTAATAGTCCCATGTATGCCACTGCTGTCGGGCTTTTAATGTATGGAGCAGAAAAGGAAAGTTCAGGGCAGCGTTTCAGGATCCGGGATACCAGGGTATTTAATCGCATTCTGTCCAGAATGCGTAAGTGGTTTGAGGATATAGCGTAATAATCATGGTTATTGGTATATTTGTGTATTGGTATATTTGTGTATTGGTATATTTGTGTATTGGTATATTGGTTATTGGTTTGGATGTATAGCGTCATTATTGATGTATTAAACATAAAAATAACCAATATACCATTAACTAATACACTAATAACCAATACACCAATAACTAATACACTAATAACCAATACACCAATAACCAGATAAAGGAGGAAAAGATGGAATTCACTGAAATAGAAATGGAACTTGAAAGTAACGCCATGATCAAAGTGGTTGGTGTGGGTGGAGGCGGCGGCAATGCTGTAAACAACATGATCTGTTCAGCCATGAAGGGTGTGACTTTTATTGCCGCCAATACAGATATTCAGGCACTGAAACACTCAAAGGCCGAGTACAAGCTTCAGCTGGGAGAAAAGCTGACCAAGGGGCTGGGAGCGGGTGCAAATCCTGATATTGGCAGAGAAGCAGCAATGGAAAGCTCCAATCAGATCCGGGAATTGCTGGATGGCAGTGATATGGTCTTTGTGACAGCAGGTATGGGTGGAGGCACGGGAACAGGTGCTGCGCCGGTCATTGCCGGCATTGCAAAAGAGCTAGGTGCTCTGACAGTGGCTGTGGTGACCAGGCCTTTTTATTTTGAAGGCAAAAGGAGGCTGATTCAGGCTGAAAAAGGCATTAGAGCCTTAAAAGAAGTAGTAGATAGTATCATTACCATTCCCAATGACAGGCTTTTGTCTCTGGCCTCAAAAAAGGCCAGTTTTCTGGATATGTTAAAAAAGGCTGACGAAGTACTGTACTATGGCGTTAAAGGTATTTCGGATTTGATAATGGTGCCTGGTATGCTCAATCTGGATTTTGCTGATGTAAAGGCTGTTATGTCTGAAATGGGTCTGGCCTTAATGGGTACAGGTATTTCTCAAGGAGAAGGCAGGGCCAGGGAGGCAGCTTTAAAAGCAATTACCAGTCCTTTACTGGAAGATGTATCCATTGATGGTGCAAAAGGCGTCTTAATGAATATTACCTGCAGTAAAGATGTAACTATTGAGGAAGTAAATGAAGCCAGCAGCATTATTCATGATGCTGCTCATGAAGATGCCAATATTTTCTTTGGTGTTGTTTTTGACGATGATATAGGCGATGAAATGCGCATTACAGTCATTGCTACTGGTATTGAAGATGAAAGTGCGAAAAAAGATGGGTCTGCTGAGAGCGAGGGTGCCAAAGTAACTCCAATTGATCAGGCTAAAAAGACAAAAAAGATTGCAGGCAGGAAATCACGTACTGTTCACATTGATCCTGATATGGAGAGTGATTTGCGTATCCCTGCATATCTGCGTCACGGTCGTAGAACAATAGATAAAAATAATAGTGGAAAAAATCCTCAGGAAGAATTTATTTTTGATGAAGATGAATTTGAAATACCTGCGTTTATTCGCATGCAGGCGGATTAGGAAGATGAAGATTGGAAGTCGGGAAGTTGAGGAGAGTCTATTGGGGCGATGAGAAGCCTTCACTGCCTGAATGGGGTGGGCGGCTACCCATTGCCATTGTGTTTCCCGAAGAAGAAACTCTGGCCCTTTCTACTCTGGGCTGGCAGGTTGTCTATAGGTTGCTCTCTGAAAAGCCTGATGTGTTTGTGGCAGAGCGTTTTTTTGGCAACGGAAAACATGGCGAGGCCGTGCTTTCCATTGATTCGGGAAAACCTTTATCCGCTTTTCCCCTTATTTGTTTCAGTCTCAACTTTGAAGGCGATTATGTAAATGTTTTAAGGCTTCTTAAAAAATCTCACCTTTCTCTTTTAGCCCAAAAACGAAGCGATTGGCCCCTGGTTATGGCTGGCGGGCCAATCGCTTTTTTAAATCCTTTCCCTATCCTGCCCAGTCTGGATTTTTTCTATGCTGGCGAAGCAGAACAATCCTTTGTCCCTCTGGCTCTTAAAATCAAGGAAATGTGGCTTGCCCGAGAGACAAAAGATGCTACTTTACAGAAGATAGCCAGGCTCCCGGGTGTATTTGTGCCCGGGAAGAGTGAAAAGGTTAAAAGACAGGTAGCAGTCCCTGGCTCTAAAAAGCTTTTACAACCTGCATTTTCCTGTTTTGTGCACGGCAAATCTAGGTTCAGGGACATGCTTCTTATGGAGATCAACAGGGGCTGTCCCTATGGATGCAGATTTTGTGCAGCCGGATTTATCTATCGCCCGCCCCGCCAGGCGAGTCTTCAGGATGTGCAGAAGATAGTGCTTGAGGTAAAGCCCAGGAAGGTAGGTCTGGTTGGCACGGCTTTGACTGATTGGGGGGATTTGCATCCCTTTTTGCGTTTTCTAAACAGACAAAAGATCAAATTTTCTTTGTCGTCTCTGAGAGCTGATGGCTTAAACAGGGAGTTTCTGGAATTTTTGCGGCGTACAGGTACCAGGTCTTTAACCCTGGCCGTAGAAGGCATAAGTAAAAGGCTGCGTAAAGCGGTAAATAAGCGCTTTGATGATGAAAAGTTTTTTCAGGCCGTAGAACTTATTAGCGCGTTGCAGTTTAACAAGTTGAAACTCTATTTTATTTTAGGTTTCCCTGGAGAAAATGAAAGTGACTGGCAGGAGTTGTCTGAATTCTTGCAGGAATTGAACTCAGCCAGAATAAGAGGGAAGGGTAAACGCAAAAAAGGAGTAGAACTGATTCAGATCAGTGCCAGTTGTCTGGTGCCCAAGGCCTGGACACCCATGCAATGGGCGCGTATGGCTTCTGAAAAGGAGTTAAATGATAAGTTGCGGCGGTTTAAAAAAATGTGTTCAGGTTTTAAAGGAATCAGATTTTCAGGGGAAAAAGCCCATCATGCCAGAATTCAGGGACTCCTGGCACGTGGGGATGAAAAGGTGCATTCCCTGCTAACCCTGGTTGCTGAAGAGAACGGTAACTGGCGTAAGGCACTTACCCTCTGGGCCGGGGATATGTCCTGGTACCTGGACCGGGAGCGAGATGTGGATGAAGTTTTTGTGTGGGATAAGCTGGATATAGGAGTGAGTAAAGATTATTTATTCAGAGAGTGGCAAAGATATAAAAAAGGA
>CAJXJU010000239.1 GCA_913055195.1 uncultured Desulfohalobiaceae bacterium
AAACGAGCTTAGACGTGTCCAAACCTTTGTTCAGCATGGAAGAAAACGTGCTTTCCGCAACTCCGAAAGTTGAGTTATTGGAATAACAAAATATTAGCAGTCCGTTTTAGGTGCTCGGACCCCTTTAACATTAAAGCTGCATACTTCTCTTTAAAGCCACAGTGCCGGTACGGGCAAATTCCTTAATGCCAAAACGCTGCAAAAGATTCACTATGGCTTTAATTTTCTTCTCATCGCCAGTTACTTCTATAGTCAATTCGGTTATCCCTACATCCACTACTTTACAACGAAAAATATCCACAATTCTTAATATTTCAGCACGCTTGGCATCTTCGGCATTGACCTTGATCAGGGCCATTTCCCTTTTAACTGCATCCATTTCAGTAAGGTCAACCACCTTAATCACTGTAATGAGCTTGCGCAGTTGTTTGACAATCTGCTCAATAATCTGCTCATCACCCGTAGTTGTGATGGTCATAAAGGATACGCCCTTTTCCAGGGTCGGGCCAACGCTCAAGGTCTCAATATTAAAACCCCGGCCACTAAAAAGACCTGCCACACGGGACAAAACGCCTGGCTCATTTTCAACTAAAACAGACAACACATGTCGCACGGCCACCCTCCTATACCAAAAGCATTTCTGTTAAAGATGCACCAGCAGGAACCATGGGGTAAACATTTTCTTCCGGTTCCACCCACACATCAACAATACATGTTTTTTTAGTAGCAAAAGCTTCTTTTAAGACCGGCACAACTTCTTCTTTTTTCTCCACCCGAAAACCTTGCGCGCCGTAACCTTCTGCCAATTTCACAAAATCAGGATTTTTCTGAAGCTGGGTAGCGGAATAATTTCTATTATAAAAAAGTTCCTGCCACTGGCGGACCATGCCCAGATAACCATTATTCAGGATAACTATTTTAACGGGCAAATCATAACTTACAGCAGTTGCCAGTTCCTGAATGTTCATCTGAATAGAGCCATCACCAGCAATATCAATTACCAGTTTTTCTGGATGGGCAAGTTGCGCTCCAATGGCTGCCGGGAACCCATAGCCCATTGTTCCCAGGCCCCCTGAAGAAATAAAAGTTCTCGGATAATGGTAATTATAAAATTGCGCGGCCCACATCTGGTTCTGGCCCACTTCTGTGGTGATAATAGCCTCACCGCGCGTTAGTTCATAAATCTTTTCCACCACCATTTGAGGCTTAATATATTTATCACTTTCCTTATAGGTGAGCGGATGAGTAGCAGCCCACTGTCTGACACATTTAATCCATTCCCCATGCTGTTTTTCAAAGTCGCAATCAAGTTTGTCCAGTTCTTCTTCCAGTGCTTTTAGTGCGTTTTGACAATCAGCAACAATGGGGATGTCAACAGAAACATTCTTGCGAATGGATGTGGGATCAATATCAATATGAATAATCCTGGCATGAGGCGCAAAAGTAGCGATTTTTCCTGTAACGCGGTCATCAAACCTTGCGCCAACAGCAATGAGCACATCACAATCATTAACAGCCATATTAGCTGCATAAGTGCCATGCATTCCCAGCATGCCCAGCCAGAGTTCATCATTGCCAGGAAATGCGCCCAGGCCCATCAATGTTGTGGTCACGGGGATATTGAACCTCCTGGCCAGCCTGGTAAACTCCTGATAGGCAGATGAAGAAATTATGCCCCCTCCTCCATAAAGCAAAGGTTTCTTTGCTTCTGCAATAAGTTTTGCAGCCTTGCGCACCTGTTTTCTATTGGGCAGGTAATTGGGATTATAGCTGCGCATGGTTATCTTGTCTGGATAATCAAAGTTGCTTGTTCTGGCCTGCATGACATCTTTGGGCAAATCTATTAACACCGGGCCAGGACGGCCAGTTGTGGCGATATAAAAAGCTTCTTTAACAATCCTGGCGAGATCGTTCACATCTTTGACCAGATAGTTGTGCTTGGTACAGGGCCTGGTAATGCCAACAATATCCACTTCCTGAAAGGCATCATTGCCTATCAGAGGGGTTGGCACCTGACCTGTAAAAACTATCAAGGGAATTGAATCCATATAAGCCGTGGCTATCCCTGTCACAGTATTTGTCGCACCTGGCCCGGAAGTTACCAGACACACACCTGGTTTGCCTGTTGAACGAGCATAACCGTCAGCAGCATGAACAGCGCCCTGCTCATGGCGAACCAGTATATGCTGAAAAGGAAACCCCGGCATCTCATGATAGATATCAATAACCGCTCCCCCAGGAAAACCAAAAATATGCTCAACACCTTCTTGCTTCAAGCATTCCAGAAGGATTTGAGCGCCTGTCCATTCTCCCATCTCATCCCTCCATGGCTTTATATTTTTCCAGAATGGCCTGCATCCTGGTCTTACCTGCCAATTTCTTTTTTTTCAGTTCTTTCATCTCCAGCTCTTCAGCAGGAGTTAAAAAGGGTTTGCTTTCAAATTTTTCCAGCCTCTTTTCAAAAGCTATATGTTCATCCCATAACGCCTTTAGTTCTGGATCATTTTCGCCATATCTGGCAATTAGTTCCAATTCATACTGCTCCATAGGAACCTCCTTTATATAAAATTATTAAAAATATTGCTACATTCCAGAACAACTCATCCTTCCTCCTTCATCCTTCCTCCTTCATCCTTCATCCTTCCTCCTTCATCCTTCATCCTTCCCCTATCAATCTCCCCCAGTCAGGCTCTGCCTCAGCCTCAATCAGAATATTTTTCTGCCTTGCTGTCTGACCACTCTCAATACTGACCTGATTTTTTCTAAGCCCAAGCTGTCTGGCGATAAAAGAACATACCGCGCTATTGGCTTTATCATCAACAGGCGGTGCCTGGACCCTGATTTTTAAGCGCTGATCATAAAGGCCAACTACTTCATTCCTTTTAGCTCTGGGCTGAACCCGGATCATCAACCGCCAGACCCCATCTTTTATTTGCACACAAAAAGGATATTTTTCCTGCATTGTTTTGTTAGGTTCCAGTTTTCTTCCCGGATTCCCATTTTTCTAGCTTCTGATCTAGCTTGCTCCCAGAAACTTCAGTTTAGACTCCATCTCATCCAATTCCCGTTCCTCATTAATACTTGTCTCTAAAAGTTTAAGATGAGACTCAATAAGCGCCCTGAGTTTTATTTCAAAGTGTGTCCGCTGCCTCTTAAGTTCGGTTATGTCTTCGTGGATCTGAGCCAGCCTCTTATGAGCCTGATTTAGAATATCTTCTGCCTTGGCATGAGCCTCTTCAACAATAAGCTTGGCTTGTTTGTGGGCATTGGCTTTAAGGTCTTCAACCATTTTCTGAGTAGTAACGAGGGTATTCTGTAAAATCTTTTCCCGGCTTTTGTAATCCTCCAGATTTTTACTCAAAGCCTCAACCTGGTTTTGCAAAGCTTGATTTTCCTCAGCCAATTTGCCCATTCGATCTGCAATTTCTTGCAAAAAAAGATCTATCTCAACCTTTTTATAGCCAAAAAGAGAAGTAGAAAATTTCTGGTTTAAGATATCTACCTTGGAAGTATTCATAATTTTATCTCAACTTTCTGAGTTAAAAAAATGTTCAATTTTTTCAGGAAATTATAAAATAGGATTGAGAAAATATTCCATTTTCAGGAAA
>CAJXJU010000240.1 GCA_913055195.1 uncultured Desulfohalobiaceae bacterium
TTCGATATTCGAATTTCGAATTTCTCAACTTTCGGAACTCCGAAAGTTGAGTAAAGTTAGTAACGTGGAGACAGTCAATTAGTCAAGAAGCTTCATCTGTTCAACTTTCAGATCGCGATACCGGTTTATGGCAGCAGCGATCTCCTGCTTTCTGGGCAGGGCCAGATTGCCGGGATGTTGACCGTAAAAAGGTGAAATCACATCAAGACCGTATTTTTCAATATCATCCAGTACCTGGTCAATGATACTGCTTAAACAGGTTTTGCCGTTCATATAACGTCTGCTTATGTAGCGGATAATTTCTGCTATGGCATTGGTCTGGCTGGGATGGGTGAGCTGTTCTATAAAATTCAGGTCTATGCTTTGTCGGCCAATAAGAATGGTGGTCAAGCCTTTGGCCTTGATTTTATCTTTAGGGCCAAGTTTAAATGATTCCTTTAATAAAATCCGCTGTGTAATCTCTTTTAAAGGCGTTTTTTGCTCCTGTCTGCGAAAATTTTTATGCCTGTTAGCTATTTCTCTGGCCTTGTTTGTCACATCTCTGGCCTTATAGTTTTGCATCATAATCACTTTATCAGCCACGTCAAAATAGTCACCAGAGCCTCCCAGGACAAGGATGGTTGATACGCCAAATTTCTGGTAAAGTTCCTGAACGCGGTCAACAAAGGGAGTAATTGGTTCAAATTCTCTGGCTACAAGCATTTGCATACGGCCATCCCTGATCATGAAGTTGGTTGCGCTTGTATCTTCATCCAGGAGTAAAAGAGATGCTCCGGCTTCCAGCGCTTCAACAATATTGGCTGCCTGGGACGTGCTTCCGCTGGCATTGGAAGTAGAGAAAATTTTTGTACTCTGGCCGCCTGGCAGATTGTTGATAAATGAACTTATGTCAGTTTTTACCACGCTGCGCCCATCTTCAGCCCGAATTTTTATGGCGTCGGCCACAGTGACGACCAGGTCCCGCCCATCGTCCGGGATATGATTGTAAACTCCCCTTTCAATGGCTTTAAGCAGGGTAGATTTGCCGTGATACCCTCCGCCAACAATCAGGGTCACTCCTGCGGGAATGCCCATACCTTTTACCTGGCCCTGGTTCGGGAGATGAAATGATACTTCCAGTTCTTCTGGAGAGATAAAAGGGAGTGCTTTTTCTTCTGCAAGCGGGCGATCACTTATACCGCTTTCACGGGGTAGAATAGAGCCGTTACCAACAAACGCGACCAGATTTTTTTCTTTAAGTTTAGCTCTTAAGACTTCCTGATCCTCTGCTATCTGGATGTGACGGGTAAGTTTTTGGGTATTAAGATTGGTGTAGATAAGGGAGTTTTCAATAATTTCAGGCAGAAAATCAAAAAATATTTTTTCTGCCTGTCTGGCAAGGATTTTTCTGCCTCTGGCTGGCAGACCAAGCATAAATCTGGCTTCTACAATGTCTTTATTTACACGCATGGAAGTGCGTTCCATGATTTCCTGTCCGGGCTGATCAATGGTAATTAATCCACTTGTTCCTGTGCCTGATCTTTGAGAAACTTTATGGGCAGCCATTGCAAAAGCGCGGGTTAAAAAGTCCTCCAGGGCAATGCGTTTTATTTTTGAATTCTGAAGATGCGCTGGAAAGCCGGCAATTTTTTGTGTCAATGAGATCCGCATCCTGCTTGGAGGGGCAAAGGGATCGCTCTGCACATGGTCAATATGGAGGATAAACTGGCCTAAATCATAGTGACCTGTAATATCCTTGTAGGCTTTGTACCCCCGGCCATCAATGCGAAACAGAATCTCTTTGAGATGAAAACCTGATTTGATTTCAGTCATAAAAAGAACTCCTTGTTCATATAACCAATACACCAATTTCACATTTTCAGCATATCAATCAGGTCCTGGGGCAGAGCAAAGTATATAGCATGTTGATCTATAGTTGCCTTTTCTCTGAGTGAAGTGTTGATGACAATAGTCTTATCTGGTTTGTATGACTGGATAAAACTCCGCAGGGATCTTGATATTTTTACTTTCTTCAAGGCTGTTGCCTTGACTTCAATAGCGATCATTTTGTCCTCTTTTATAACCACAAAGTCAACTTCGGCCTGTGACTTACTCCGCCAGAAATGTATTCTGTCGAGAAGTGGATTTATGTACTTACTGAGTTCTGTAAAGATAAAATTTTCCATTATTTTACCTTTGTCCGTCCTTTGCTCAAACGGAGCAAATCCTCCAAAAAGAAAGTTGCGCAGGCCATTGTCCAGAAAATAGATTTTGGGCATTGACGTGATTTCAGCGCGTTTACCTCCAACAAAAGGCGGAACCTTTTTTAAAATATGGCTTTCCTCAAGGATGTTTATATACTGGGAAACAGCGCTTACACTGATGCCTAAGACTTCTGAATAATGAGAAAGATTGAGGATATCACCAGCTTGTGAAGCCGCAAGTTTAAGCAAAGCGCGAAAGGCATCAGGACGTTTGATGGTGTACATGTCAGAGGCATCTCGCAATACAAATGCTTCTACCAGTTGGCTTAAAAGTTCTTTTTTGTTTTCGTTTAAAAACACTTCTGGATAACCGCCCCAGAGTAAAAGCTGATTATAGATGCGCTCTATTTCCATTTTTTGAACCAGGGGCGGGCCTGAAATAGAAGCGCTTAGTTCTTTGAGGCTGAAAGGCAGGAGGAGATTGCGTATGGCCCTGCCAGCCAGGGATTCTCTTGTTTTTGCGCGTAAATGATAACTTGCAGAACCAGTTGCAACAATGAATTGACCGGGTTTTTGATCAACAATGCCTTTTAAAAAAAGTCCGGGTTCTGATAAATGCTGCACTTCCTCAAAGAAAAATCCTTTGCAATGGGAGCCAATTTGTTCAGTTTCCTGGAGAAACAGGGCGGGGGACTGACATAGATTACGAATGGATGGTTCTTCACAGTTTAAAAAGAGCACTGGTTCTGGCAATTTTGATAACAAAGACCAGATAAGTGTAGATTTTCCCGCCTGTCTGGGGCCTATCAGGAGGTTGATTTTATCTGGCACAAAAGAGAGCGAAAGTGCACGAGGGATATAATTTAATGGAAGAAATTTATGAATAGCCTCTGGCCACAGTCCTGGTTTTGTCAGCCAGGGATTGAGTCGAATTAAGGTTTGATAGGTTAAATTGTCCATTTTATTTTCACTATGGCTGCGATGGAGAATATTAACCATGCTGATTTTTTGCGTCAAGAAAAATAAGCAGGGATAATTTATTTCGAAATAAACGAAATAAAGGGACAGGAGGATAAACAATATGTGGCAAAGACAGGGTTGGATGATACAATACAAAAGAAGAAAATTTACGTTTTATTTAAGTTAAGAGTACGTTTTTGTAGAATATGAACATGAAAAAAGTAATATTTTTATAGATGTTGAAAAAATAAAAGGTGAAATATGGAAAGAAGAGAAGAAGATATTTATTTTTTTATTATGGCGTTTGCCTGAATGAATAAATATCGTTAAAACCTGTTATCTTATGTGGTTCTCTGTCCTTTTCTATTCTTAATTTATCCTTAAACCGCTGAAACTGCTCTTTGACAAACTGTTTGCTGCCCA